>NZ_JAGHZH010000088.1:0-3262 GCF_017746885.1 Roseofilum sp. SBFL
CTCAATGGTCGCGATCGCATAACTATAGCATCAGGTTAGAGGGTTACTTGCCCAAAAAATCGCTAGATTTTTTTCGCCATCTTTTAACGGCTCAAAGCCTAGCCTAGCCTTAGATTCAAGCCTGTTGTCACCCCCTGAGGCGACGGGCATACATTTCACAAATGCGGGCAATTTTGGAAAGACCAATTACTTTACCGTTGGGAATATAGGCGATGTGGGCACGCCCTAGGATCGGTAAAATGTGATGTTCGCAGGAGCTAAAGAGATCGATATCTCTGACTAATACCATTTCATCGGTATCTTCGTGAAATACAGCACCATTGAGCAATTCATCTAGAGATTGGTGATACCCAGAGGTGAGAAATTGGAGTGCTTTGACGACTCGTTTCGGAGTATCCCGCAAGCCTTCGCGATCGGGATCTTCTCCCAATCCCAATAACAAGGTTCGCACGGCTTGTTCCATCTCGGCTTGGGAAACCCGTGGCTGAGATTGGGCAGAAATCGCAGCAATGGTTTGATCAACAGATAGGTTATGAGCAGGCATTTGGGCAGTCATAGAATTTCAGGAGAGTAAGGACAGTTGAGAATTGAGTTGTGTGGAGGTTGCCCTCCTATAGCGCTACGCGCTAGGGAATAGGTTATGGGTGCTGGGTTTGAGTATTGAACTGGAGTTCTAACCGACTCTTTCTCTGCTATCGATGGAGAAAGTTCACTAGCCAGGAACTAAGATGCTTCACAGAGGGCTAGTTCGTTACGAATTTGCTCGCTGTTGATATGCCGCCCAATGACCACTAGTTGGTTACTAGGGGCTATATTATCCCAGTCTTCAGCGTTGAGAGTGCAGCGTTTGCCACAGAGCTGAAAGATGTGTTTGTGGGGACTTTGGGTAAACCAGAGCAGACCCTTAGCCCGAAATACGCTAGGGGGTAATGTATCAAGGAATTCTTCAAACTTCCGTAGGGAGAAGGGGCGATTGCTGCAATAAGAAACCGATACAAATCCATCGTTATCCAAATGATCGGAGTGATGATGATGGTGTTCATGATCGTGATGATCGTGACTGTGATCGTGATGGTGGGGATCGTGGCGATCGAGCTGGTTTTTTTCAATCTCTTCTTGGACGAGATCGGCGTAGGATTCTTCATTGTTGTATCCCACATCCAAAATTACCGGCAGAGGCACTTTTCCATTGTGGCAGCGCATCATGCGAGGCTTTTCTTTCATCGCCCGAATCTGACCTTCTAACTCCTCGACTTTTGCAACGGCAACTAAGTCGGTTTTATTGAGCAGAATAATGTCCCCATAGGCAATTTGTTTAAGTGCCGCTTGGCTATCAAAATGCTCTGGAGTAAATTCAGACGCATCTACTAGGGTAATCACAGAGTCAAGATGGGTCAGATTTCGTAACTCAGTACCCAGAAAGGTCAGCATAATGGGGAGGGGATCGGCGATGCCTGTGGTTTCAATCACCATATAGTCAATGCGATCGCTGTTTTCTAAGACGTTGTAAACTGCCTGCACTAAGTCATCATTAATGGTGCAGCAAATGCAGCCATTGCTCAGTTGCACCATCTCTTCATCGATAGAAACCAGAAGTTGGCTATCGATATCAATATCGCCAAATTCATTCACCAGTACAGCGACTTTCAAATCTTGACGATTGCTGAGAATTTGATTGACTAGGGTGGTTTTTCCACTGCCCAAGAACCCCGTGATGATGGTAACTGGCATCCCTCGCTTGGGAATCTCAATTGGCGATCGAGCGATGTCGCTGGATGTAAGGGTCATAGATGAAAAATAAAATGATAATCATTCTCACAAATAGGATGATACCACAAAAATCAAGTCAAGGATGAACCCTTCTTTTGGCAATCGTGGATGAACGGCTTGTTTAATCACTGGAGATAAATGTATTTATCTATACAGTTTTTGTAGCGATCGCCTCTGTACCATAACCCAAATCTGGATCAGAAACCTGGTTTTATACTAAAATCAAGTTAAACAATCAAAAAAAGAAGCAATTATGAATTCAGTAAACTTACGACAAAAAATCATACTTCAACTTAATCAACTTTCCCCAGACCGACTGGCCTTAGTAAGTGACTTTATTGAATCTATTCAAGCCTTAGAAAACTCTGAACCATCTTCTTTACGAAAATTCCCTCCGATTAAAAGAGGTAAAACGGCCGCAGATTTAGTAAAATTTGCTGCAAGTTGGGAAGGTGATGACCTCGAAGAATGCTTGAATATTGTCCATAAAAACCGATCGCCCACTCAATTTTAATTTACATGTCTTATCTTCTAGATACTAACCACTGTAGCTATATTATTAATGGCGATCGTCAAGTGATTAATCAATTAAATGCTCATGGAAGTGATAGTGTTGGAATTAGCATTATTAGTTATGCAGAACTGCTATACATGACAGATAAATCCCAAAAGCCCTTAGAAAATAAACGAGCAGTTGAAGCATTTTTAACTTATATGGACTTGTATTTTATAGATGAAGAAACAGCAGTTATCTATAGCAGAATAAAATCCGCAATTTTTAATTACTTTGCTCCCAAAGATAAAAATAAGCGTCGCCGTACCAGTATGATAAACTTAGGATTTACTGACCATGACCTGTGGATTGTTGCCACAGCAATCCAAAACGGGTTAACTCTAGTTTCTGCTGATAGTGACTTTAAAAGAATTAATCAAGTTGAACCCTTCTTTTGGGAATCATGGAGATGAAGTGCCTGTTTGATCGCAGGTGAAACACTATAGCGCTTGTTTTTCCGTTCAATTAAGGAGCGATCGCACAAAGAATGGAGCGCATTGATCGAGTTGGAGGCTTCAATCGTCTGATTTTGCAGCAACTGCCCTAAGTTAACCGGTTCCTCAGCTTGCGCCAACAGATGAAGCACTTGCTGTTCTTGGGGGGATAATCGATCGAATTGTTCCTGCAAATTATCCTTGACATTTTCGGGCAATAATAATCTATGTTCGGATGATATATTGGTTGGCTCAATCTCTAGTTCTTGAATCTGAAAAACTACACTTTTCAGCCAGAATGGATTACCTTCATAGAGATTCAAAATTTGCCACTGTTCTCTATTCTCTAGCTCAGTCTCTCTGAGCAAAGCTTCCGTTGATAACGGATCTAATCCCTCTTTTGTCACTCTGCCGAATCAAGTGAGAATTAAGTGAAGGGATTTATGCTGACGAAAAAAAGTATTGAAATTGATTGACACGGTGCAGCAATGGGTGAAGTGATGAG
>NZ_JAGHZH010000089.1:0-13256 GCF_017746885.1 Roseofilum sp. SBFL
CTGACACCAGCGAGCGAAGTTCCCTTGAGCTTCTGGACCCCAGAGGAACAGGAGGGAGTGTCCCATGCTGTCTGCGGGACTCGATACGGCTACGGTGAGGAAGTTGCCGCCTTCGAGGTAGGAGGAAGCGAGTCCATGGGTATACCAGGAGGTCACGAAGGTGGTTCCGGTGAGCCAACCGCCGATGGCGAGGTAGGCGCAGGGGAACAGTAGAAGTCCTGACCATCCGATGAAGACGAAGCGATCGCGCTTTAGCCAGTCGTCGATGGCATCAAACCATCCTCTTTCCCTGGGCGCGCGTCCGACTGCTATTGTCATAAAGTGATGTTCTCCAAAATTTTCATAATCATTGCGATCGCGTCCTAGCTGACGTTTGAGCAAACTGCTCTAATCAGAAAATGACTCTTTTGTCCCGTCTAGTTTACGATTCTTTACCTAATTATAAGGGAAACGATCGATTTTTCAATCTTGACCTCGACCTCACCAACGGTAAAGATGGGAAAAATTGGAGAATCTGAGATACTTAAAGTTAGACTAAGTCAAATTCTTGCTTCACAAAACTGTCCTATGTATGTGATTGATGTTGTTTTAAGGAATAATCCCATTCCTCTATCTGTCGAGCGCAAATCAGAAGAAGACGCTCAAGGACTCTATGCCCAGATTCTAGAAGCCATGCGCTCTTCCGAATCTGAAGTGATTGAACTGAAGTGCGATCGCCAAACCGAAAAAACAGTTGCCCTTCTCAGCAGCGAAATCACCGCTGTCCAAAAAGCCGAGAAAACGGGAACCACAGCCGCTTCGGGTAGACCGCCTGGATTCTTCGCCGTTACTCAATAATGACTGGAGCTATCCCTAATCCTCCTGGAATTGACGTTCAGAATCTCTCCTTTGATTGGCCCTCCGGCCAATCCGTCCTCAAAGCCTGTTCCTTAGAAGTTCCTCAAGGAGAATTTTGGATGCTTCTGGGAACCAATGGGAGTGGTAAATCGACCCTTCTGCGAACTCTAGCGGGACTCCTTCATCCTCAGTCTGGTCAGATCAATCTGGAATCTCCAATCGGATTTGTGTTTCAAAATCCAGATCATCAACTGGTGATGCCCACCGTAGGAGCCGATATTGCCTTTGGTTTAGTAGAAGAAAAATTACCAATCCAGGAAGTCCAAGAACGAGTTGACGAAGCCCTAGAAGCCGTCAACCTAGTTGATCTCAAACGACGGCCCATCTACGCTCTCAGTGGCGGCCAAAAACAAAGGATCGCCATTGCTGGGGCGATCGCCCGTCACTGCAAAGTTCTGCTCCTAGATGAACCCAGTGCCCTCCTAGACCGAGAAGCCCAACTTGAATTGGTGATTCAAGTCAAAAATCTGGTAATTCAACGGGGCTTAACCGCCCTGTGGGTTACCCATCGACTCGACGAACTCGACCATTGTCATGGCGCTTTTTTGCTCGACCAAGGCCAAGTGATTGATCAAGGAAACCCTCAGCGACTCAGAAATCGCTTGATGGCCACCCATCTGAATTCTTAAACGAGGGTGAAATTTTCCGATCTACCCATTACAATTTTCGGTAACTTAACCCCGTAAAATTCCCATCGATTAACCTTACAGCATTAAGTCAGGCAACACTATGAAAACCAGACTCTCAGCTATCCATCCCTTAACCCTAATTAGCCTAGGGCTTCTCTCCCCTTTATTCATGCAACCGACTCAGGCTCTAGAAGGAGAAGTTCCCTTAAGCTCTGAATCGATTCCCCTCCTGAGTGAACTGCCCTTAATTCAAGACCCACCTAAAGTACCTGCTTTGGGAGAAGCAGCAAAATATCTGCCTGGTCAAACTCCAGTGCATCTGGTTCTGAGACTCGGAGAACGGCGAGTTTATGTTTACAAAGGGGATGAAGAGCTGGCTAGCTATCCCGTAGCTGTGGGTAAAGAAGGATGGGAAACCCCTACTGGTGACTTTGAAGTGTTTAACAAGGAAGTCGATCCCGTCTTTTTAAGCTTATGGACAGGAAACAAAATCGGTCCTGGCCCCGATAATCCCCTCGGCCCCCGATGGGTTGGTTTTTGGACAGATGGAAAAACTCAAGTTGGCTTTCATGGCACCAATAATCCCGATTCCATTGGTCAAAATGTTTCCCATGGCTGTGTCCGCATGTTTAACAAGGATGTGATTGCCCTTTATGAAAAAGTGGAACTGGGAACCCGAGTCACTGTTGAACCGTGAATATGACACACTCCCGACTCTCGCCTTCGGCAGAGCGCGGGCTTCTCCACCGAGTCTTTGGAACTAGATTTCGCATTGTTCACTAAAATGAGGGTATCTTGTAGGGGCGAAAATTTTTCACCCCTACATCATGTGATTATTATTTGAAATGACTCTTGCGACTGACCTACCGATAAAACAGAGGCGACTAAGTTTTGATGAGTTTCTAGCCTGCTATGACAGCGATAAACGCTATGAACTAATTGATGGAGAAGTTTTTGACTTGGAGCCAACCGGTAAGCATGAAGAAGTGGCTGCTTTTATCACCACAAAAGCTTGTGTTGAAATCGACCGACTAGGCTTACCGTGGCTTGTCCTCCAGCGTGGTCTATTTCTCCCTTCTGATGCTGGGATGAGTGCATTTCGACCGGATATTGCCATTATCGATCGCACCGAATTGTCCAGAGAGCCACTTTGGGCAAACCAGTCGATTTTGACACGAGGTACTTCGATTAAATTCATTGCTGAAGTGGTTAGTAGTAATTGGCAAAATGATTATGCTCGCAAACTCGAAGACTATGCAGCTTTAGGGATTCAGGAATATTGGATTCTGGATTATGCCGGTCTGGGAGGTATCCGTTATATCGGAAACCCCAAGAAACCAACCCTTTCGATCTGCACTCTTGTCGATAGAGAATATGATGTTGAAGTGCTTCGAGGCAATCAAACCATTACTTCTTTAACTTTTCCCGACCTAAATTTGACAGCGGCAGAAATTTTAAGCGCAGGGCAATAACCCTCTTTCTAGAAAGCATACAAAAAGCGAGGCAGAAAACACCTCGCTTTTGTTTTTTAGATTGAAGAATCTTCCAATTAATCCATACAGCAGCCGGTTACCAGGTTTGAGGTAATAACGGAGCGGGGGGAGGTGGTGGAGGCGGTGGGGGCTGGAGAGGTGGAAGACTCGGGGGGGGAGCCGGAGGGGGCAGGGCCGGAATAGTAAAGGCTCTAGCGGGCGGTGGGGGTTCCCGATAAAGAGAAACTCGGTTACAGAAAACGGGAGTAACCACCACATCAGCTCCTAAAATATTGCCGATGAATCCTCGTTCTCTGCGGTCAAGATATACGGTACGCACTTCACCGTCGGCTAATTCTAGGGTGACCATATCGCCAACGATACTCCGGACAGTGCCGCGAATGGTTTGTTCTGCGCCTTCAGGACTTTGGGCAAGTTTTTGAGCGGCTTCACAAACCGGACGACCTTCTGCTTGAGCGTCTTCTGCCCAAGAGGCTTGTCCTGGCATTAGGAGAATGAATGACGCACCAATAAAGGCTGCTATTTTGTTCATCCGTTTCACTCCTTCACGGTTATTAATTGGGAAAACTCTCAGAAAAGATTCCTAAAGGAACTGACTGAGGGTTTAATCCGTCTGGATTGACAGTGATTCTGGCTTGAGTTCTTGCATTCAATTTAAATCTACCAAACCCTTTATCCATAGAGGATTGAGGGTTTATAGACCCCTATTTAAGCAGGACTATTCCAGCATCATGCCACTATACTATCTTAATATGCTCAAATCCGGAACTGAAAATTGACGATCCAGACCCATGTCTCGACCCAGAACTACTGCTATTTTATTTGTTGATGGTTATAACATTATTGGTGCTTGGAGCGATTTGCAAGCAACCCGCGATCGCCAAGGACTAGACGTTGCCCGCGAACAACTGATTGAAGTGCTGACTAACTATGGTTCCTTCCGGGGCTATGATACCCGGATTGTGTTTGACGCTCATCTCAAACATTCTCCCAGTCATCGGGAAAAGATTACCCATCAAGTTTGTGTCCATTACACCAATTTTGGCCAAACGGCGGATTCTTATATTGAGATTGCTTGTGCTAAGTTTAGTCGCTCGATTGAAAAATATCAAAAGCGCCTGATTGTGGCCACTTCCGATCGCGCTCAACAAATGACGGTGGTAGGATATGGAGCGGAATGGATGTCAGCGAGTCGGTTAGCCCATGATGTCAGTAATAGTCAAAAAGGTCTGCGCGACCAACGGAAAACCGAGAAAAAAGTCTCTCGGTCTTCTGTGTTCCGTGGGCTGGATGCAGCAGCACAAAAGCGTTTAGCGGCTTGGCGTATGGGCTTACCATCTTAGAGGGTAATTGTGCAACCCATCGCGATCGTCTCCAAAAAAAAGTTGGATTAACCCCTTGACAAACCCCTAGTCTTAGCGCTACCGTAAGAAACGGTGATCCTCAGTAGCTCAGTGGTAGAGCGGTCGGCTGTTAACCGATTGGTCGCTGGTTCGAATCCGGCCTGGGGAGTTTGAAAAAATCAACCCTTTTTTAACCCATGAATGCAACAGGCACTCAGGAAGTCTCTCCTTGGAAGCAGTGGTGGACACTCGATCCCAACCGAACTTACCTGAACCATGGAGCATTTGGGGCTTGTCCGCGCCCTATATTAGAGCGACAAACCCAGTTAAGGGAACAATTAGAGCAAAATCCCACTGGGTTTATCATGCATGAACTAGAATCGCTCCTAGACCAAGCTCGGAACCGATTAGCCCAATTTTTAGGCGCAAACCCTTCAAACTTAGTCTTAATTCCCAATGCAACGACTGGAGTGAACACCGTATTACGTTCACTTCCCTTTGCTGCTGGGGATGAACTGCTGACAACCAATCATGAATATAACGCCTGTCGGAATGCTCTAGAGTTTGTGGCTCATCGGACTGGGGCTAAAATTGTGTTGGTGTCCATTCCCTTTCCTCCAAAAAACAAGCAAGATATTGCCGATCGCATCTTAGCCGCCGTTACCCCTAAAACTCGGTTAGTCCTAATCGACCATATTGCCAGTATGACCGGTTTGATTTTCCCGATTCAAACCCTGGGCAAAGCTCTGAAAACCCAAGGCATAGAATTACTTGTGGATGGCGCTCATGCTCCCGGTCAAATTCCCCTTAACCTCGAAGAATTAGAGGTAACCTATTACAGTGGCAACTGTCATAAATGGCTTTTTGCCCCCAAAGGCGCAGGGTTTTTGTATATTAAACCAGAGCAACAAGATCGGATTCGTCCCCTGAGTATTAGTCATGGAGCCAATTCGACCCGTAGCGATCGCTCTCGATTTCATTTAGAATTTGATTGGACAGGAACCCAAGACTTTACCCCCTATCTCTGCATCCCCACGGCGATCGATTTTATAGCAACCCAATTCCCAGGGGGATGGACAGCACTCATGCAACAGAATCATCAAATGATTCTGAGCGCTAAAAGCTTACTGTGTGAAACGCTCAACATTACCTGTAATCTCCCAGAATCTTGTCTCGGTTCAATGGTCTCTCTTCCCTTACCTGATGGTGCAGCATTTCCCCTCTATAACCATCTCTCCCAAGAGAGACATATCGAAGTCGCCATCATGGCCTTTCCAGGAATTCCCCATCGGTTGCTGAGAGTGTGCGCCCAAGTCTATAATACCGAGGCTGATTACCAGAACTTGGCGATCGCCCTCCCATCTACTCTCAATCATCCTCAATTCACCCAACTGGGTGATGCTAATGGGTGATGCATTTCTTTTCCTTCCTCCAGTAACCTAGGCTCAAGCCTCTCACTGGAATTGATGAGTACCTCTCATGAAAAGAAATCAACCCCAACTCATCTCCCTTCTGCCAACAGCAACCCTGAGCTTAATGGTCGTAGTGACTCTATCAACCGTGTTACGGATAGGGATCGCAACTTTGTCCTCCCAGAGTGCATTTCAACCCACCAGTGAGACCACTTATGAAAAAACCTCCTTATCAACCCATCAATCCCTTCGTTAAACCAACTTTAGGGTGAGATCGATCCCTGTACTCTACATTAACCTTGGAGGTCATGCTCATGGGGATTCCTCAAGTTTTACGCTGGACAATTATTTATTTACTACAAACTGCTGTTACTCTGACTATTGGAGCTTTATTTGTGCAATGGATCACTCGCCTTCCCTAGACGGTGGGGGCTTGGGAATGGGAAAATACTCCAGATGCGGGGACGTGGAGATAGCCCATTACCCATTAACTATTATCTATTAACGATTACTCATGGTATCCCGAATTCTTGTTGCCCTCGATCGCAGCCCAACCAGTCATACCATTTTTGAACACACTTTAGTCTTGACTCAGACCTATTCGGCTCGGTTAATGTTACTACATGTATTATCCAGTCAATCCACTGATAGTCCTTCCGATCCTCGGATCGTGAGTTTAGGGATTGAAGGGCAGTTGAGTATGGATTGGGTGAAATCCTATCACGATCAATGGGCCAAATTTGAACAAGAGAGCTTAGAGTTACTCAAGACCTTTGAAGATCGAGCCGTTCAAGCAGAGATTGAAACGGAATTGACCCAAACCTATGGTAATCCAGGGCGCGTTATCTGCGATCTTGCTCAGTCTTGGAATGCAGATTTAGTGGTGATGGGACGGCGGGGACGCTCGAATCTAACGGAATGGTTTTTAGGTAGTGTGAGTAATTATGTGATTCATCATGTTCCCTGTTCGGTGTATTTGGTACATCCGTGAGTGGGGAAGAGGAAAAACCGGGTTTTGCCCTTTCCTTGGATCAATTGTATGAAAATGATAGATAGGATTTTAATGAGGCAATATTTAAAATGAAAACAACAGTTCGGGGATTATTAATCAGTATTTTAGCTCTGTTGCTGGGGTGGATGAATCCGCAACTGGCAGAAGCTACGGGGGTTTATCAAATGCCTGTGGTGGAAGCAGGAGAGGCAACTTGGATTGTCGATCGAGCGGATGTGATTAGTCGCTTAAATGAAGGAAAACTCAGTAAACAGTTCAGTGAACTATCTGAAGAAACAGGGAATGAGGTGCGCTTGGTAACGATTCGCCGTTTGGATTATGGGGAAACGATTGATAGCTTTACCCATGATTTGTTTGAAAAGTGGTTTCCCACTGTAGAGGAACAACGTAATCAAGTGTTATTGGTTTTGGATGTAGTGACCAATAATTCGGCCATTCAGACAGGAGAGGAAACGCAGGATCTGTTGTCTGATGAGATGGCTGAGAGTGTGTCGAGCGAAACAGTGCAAGTGCCGTTGCGCAGTGGAGATCGCTACAATCGAGCCTTTTTAGGCGCAGGCGATCGCTTAACCGCTATTCTATCTGGTAATCCCGATCCCGGCCCTCCCCTAGTTGAAGACACGATTCAAGCAGAAAGTACGTTTGCGTCGGCAGAAGAAACCAAGAACTCTAACGCTATGGTTTGGGTGGCTGTGTTGCTGATTCTGGCAACTGTGATTCCCATGGTGACCTATTTCTGGTTGTATTCATAGGGTGTATAGCAGAGAAGGAGTGAGTTAGGATAGTTAGAGGTTATTGTTTCAGGCAAGAGGCAATAGACAATATCCTAACTCTCCTTTTCTATGCTGTAGCTGTAGGAGAGAAAAATTGTTCTCCCCTACATCCTGCCTCTATTTAGGCTTAATTTCACTACAGACTTCATAAAAGGTGGTTACCGGAGGTTGAACAAACAACGGTAGCATCTTGTGTAAAATCTTTTCGTTCGCCTCACTCTTATTGGCTTCCATATCCTCAATACGATCCCAGAAGATTACCGCAATTCCTCGGTCACTTCCCGGTTCTTGTAGCAAGTAGGCTCCCTCAAATCCCTCGCTATAGGTAGCGATCGCCTCTTCATACAATTCTCGTGCCTCAGCAAACTTACCTGGCTTAAATTCCCCCGTTGCCACATAAGCATATTTATAGTTGGGTTTGAGATAATCTAAAAATTCACTCATCGTTGCTCTCACATCCTCACGCGATCGCTTAGTTGCCGTTATATAGTTTGCCATAGCTTGGGGAGGATGGGGGAATGGGAGACGCTCCAGACGCGGGGACACGGGGAAATTGCCTTTTGCCTATTCCCTATTCCCCATTCCCTATCACCTAGGTATACCCAATTGATCTAAATCAGGTTCAATTCCAGGAATGGGTTGTAGGGGTGGAGGCGCTCCGGGAGTAGGAGCTAAAGGTTGCCCAACATTGGATAAATCCGGATAAAATCCTCTCGGTTGATCTCTCGCTTCGATACAATGAGTCATTACCTCTTGGGTGCTTAAGTCCATCTCCCGATCCATTCCGACTACACATTGGGCAAACCGTCGGGGCAAAAGGGCACGCCGACAAGTCTCTAGTACAGTACTAGCGATCGCATCAGATTCGTCGATGTGATTAATATCAGTGACACAACTGGCCAAATCTAAGGGGCGACGCACTTGGCGACAGGTGGACAAGGCTTCTAAGGGATCGATGTCCTCATTTCGATTGACAATTCCTACTACACATCCAGAAATATCTTTTGGATATAAGGCAGTGCCACAAGCTCTAGAACGATCTTCTGGAGAAATCCCCATCTGGGCTAACTCATAATCACAAGTCCGAAAGGCATTACGGGCGATCGCCGCTTGGGGTGGCACCAATACAGCACTGAACGCAGCAAGCAAAACCCCACCCATCAAAGGATTTAAGGCAGAAGTTAGACGAAATTTAGGATTAGACATCCTTACAACTCCTCACAAAAAACAATAGGGCGAGCAGTGATTTCTAATTATTACTGTAAGTTATTAGAAGCTACAACTGCACTCTAATAACTTACAGTGGATAAGGTATGGAAAACTAAGTTTATGAAAAAATGAGGACACCTTACCTATGCATTTAAGTGAACTCACTCATCCCAACCAATTGCATGGCCTGTCGATTGCCCAGTTGGAACAAGTTGCACGTCAAATCCGAGAAAAGCATCTGCAAACGATCGCAGCGACAGGAGGTCATTTAGGCCCGGGTTTAGGGGTGGTTGAACTGACCTTAGCGCTCTATCAAACCCTGGATCTTGACCATGATAAAGTGGTTTGGGATGTGGGTCACCAAGCCTATCCCCATAAAATGATTACGGGACGCTACAATGATTTTCATACCCTACGGCAAAAAGATGGCATTGCAGGCTATTTGAAGCGCTGCGAGAGCAAATTTGACCATTTTGGTGCTGGACACGCCTCTACGAGCATTTCTGCGGCTCTAGGAATGGCTTTGGCACGAGATAGGATGGGTGAAAATTATAAGGTGGCTGCCATTATTGGAGATGGTTCACTGACAGGAGGCATGGCTCTAGAGGCGATTAACCATGCGGGACATTTGCCCCATACTCGTCTATTAGTCATCTTAAATGATAATGAAATGTCCATTTCTCCTAATGTGGGGGCGATTTCCCGGTATCTGAATAAAATGCGCCTCAGTCCGCCGATGCAGTTTTTTGCAGATAACTTAGAAGAGCAGTTTAAGCATATTCCCTTCTTTGGTGAGACCTTTACACCAGAGATGGAACGAGTCAAAGAAGGGATGAAGCGCTTGGCAGTCTCTAAAGTCGGGGCAGTCATTGAGGAATTAGGCTTTACTTATATGGGGCCGGTAGATGGCCATGATTTACAGGAGTTGATTACTACGTTTGAGCAAGCACACCAAATTGAAGGACCGGTGTTAGTGCATGTGGCGACGACTAAAGGAAAAGGATATGCGATCGCCGAAAACGATCAAGTCGGCTATCATGCCCAAAGTCCCTTTAACTTAACCACCGGTAAGGCGATTCCTTCCAGTAAGCCCAAACCCCCTTCCTATTCCAAGGTCTTTGCCCATACCCTCACTCAACTTGCGGAAAATAATCCCAAGATTATCGGTATTACCGCAGCCATGGCTACGGGAACTGGTTTGGATAAACTCCATGCCAAATTACCCGATCAATATATCGATGTCGGCATTGCCGAACAACATGCCGTTACCCTAGCTGCGGGTTTAGCTTGCGAAGGAATGCGGCCAGTTGCTGCCATTTATTCGACCTTCCTGCAACGGGGCTATGACCAAGTTATTCATGATGTCTGTATCCAAAAGCTCCCCGTCTTCTTCTGTTTAGACCGGGCGGGAATTGTTGGTGCAGATGGGCCCACTCACCAAGGGATGTACGATATTTCTTATTTGCGCTGTTTACCCAATTTGGTGCTGATGGCTCCCAAAGATGAGGGAGAACTGCAACGGATGATTGTTACCGGTATTGATTATACCGATGGTCCGATCGCCATGCGCTATCCTCGCGGCAATGGTTATGGTGTACCCCTAATGGAAGAAGGGTGGGAACCTCTGGAAATTGGTAAAGGGGAACTCTTACGCAATGGTGACGATTTACTCCTGGTTGCCTATGGTTCCATGGTACATCCTGCCCTCCAGGTGGCCGAACTGTTGAGCGAACATGGTGTAGAAACGACTGTCGTTAATGCTCGCTTTGCTAAACCCTTAGATACGGAGTTGATTCTACCGTTAGCCGAGAAAATTGGTCGCGTTGCCACCCTAGAAGAAGGCAGCTTAATCGGCGGTTTTGGTTCTGGTATTGTAGAAGCGCTGATGGATGCCAATATTGTCGTTCCCGTTCAGCGTTTGGGGGTCCCAGATCTCCTCGTGGATCATGCTAAACCCGATGAGTCGAAAACGGCTTTAGGACTAATGCCAGCACAAATGGCAGACTCGATCCGCGATCGCTTTTTCCAAAAGCAACCCAGCCCTGTAAACGCTTAATTTGCTTAATTTAAGAGGGAGGAGTGGGCTAGTTGTTTATCACATTCTCTACCCGATCCTCCTTTCTTTATCCCACGCTCGGCTCAGGTTCATTTAAAATTGAAACACAAATCAATCATCGAGCATCACGTTCCCCTAATTCTCTGGAGACATGGTAAACAAATAGGGCAATAAAAAACCAATCACTGCCGCAGAAAAAGATAACGCTGCCGTAATTTGATCTGGGGTTAGATAACGACTAAGCCAACTAGAATTTAAGGTTTGTACAGGGTAATCTGGATCGAGTCCTACGGCTAACTTTTGGCTTTTTCCTGCTAACCTGACTTGCACTCCTACCCCTTCCGCAGGATTAGAACTGAGCGTAAAATAGCGCAATTGCTCAATATCCTGCTTATCTGCTGCGATCAAAAATTGATGTTCTTGTAGGGTTAGTGTTTTCTCTTTCATGCGGACTTCCCCTTTGAGGATAGAAGATAGGAGGATATCATTTTGGATATCTCCAGTTCGCTCAACCCAGGTTAAGTTAACATCAGTTACGGGTAAATTCCCCCTAATCCATTCCCGCCCTGGCTGCGTATTTTCGGCAAAAATTAGGGCTAACTGAGTTTCAGAAAACAGCAACAGTTGAGGATTGAGGGGAGTGTTAGGTGTAAATTGCAGTTCGGTGACTTGGCGTTCTAACCCTTCAATGGTGACATTTTCGAGAGCTAAAGTAAAGGATTCTGGATTGAGTTTCAATTTGAGGGTTGCTAGGGTTTCTGTGGCAGGTTTTGTAGGAGAACTTAAGCCTAGATTGAGTTGGGTTTCGGGAGGGTAATAAAGATAACTAAGATTGACTTAAGTCGTTGAGTTTAAGGTCAGTTCATCAATGGCTAAATCTTGAGCAGTTGACGGATAGAATAAGAGGCGACTGTTGGCTTCAGAAAAAGAAAATGAGAGTTCTGTTTTTTTGCTCAATTGGGGATTTTTGGGGCTGGTGAACGTTCCTCTTAATGTGAGAGTCTCTGAGGGAATTTGTAGGGCGAAGGCAGTGAGATTATCAATATTTTGCAGGAAGAAGTGCGAGTTGGGTTCGGGAGTGGTAAATTCAATATGACTGACGAGTAAGTTGGCTTCAAAGTTTTGGGTCACGGGAAGAAAGAAGTGGCCAATTACGATGAACGTACACACCCAAAACAGAATAAATGCAACGATCTTATCTTTCTGATTCTTCAGACGCTCAAAGGGAATGGAGGAGGCTTCAGCGGGGATAAGAATAATTTTGAAAAGAGCTGCTATTGGTAAACATAAAAATACCCATAGAATCCAGGTAATCCAATCGCAAATATGAGACCAGCTTGGGCGATCTTGGTCAGATTTTAATGGTTTCTGTTTTGGGGTTTTTGAAGAGGGAGATTTCATCTAAGATTTATGCTCAAATTAGGTACTAAAACCAGGCTGGATTATGGTAAAATAGTATAATTTGGGTATCGTTGTTTTGGGGTTGTCCGGGTCTTTGTTGTTTGATTACCATATACAACTCGTAGCGTCCCGCAGGCGCTTCGTCGAAATTCCAACTAAAGCGCACTTCTCCAGTTTTGGGATTATTTTGCGGAATGTTATGATAAACTCTACCGTCTTTACGGATTTGTAGGGTGGGGAAAGTGGTTCGTGCATTGCCACCTACATATAGGGTGAATTCGTAGTATTCAGAAGATGGGTTGAGAATAACAGGATAGTAGATTTTTTCGCTTTTTTCGGTGATGTAAGCGATCGCCCGCAGACTATTGGGAGGAACCTTCCCCGATCGCAAGACAGGTTGAGTATCTAAGTCATATTCCATACCATTATTGATGAACCGGACAGCCGTAGTGCTGAGTTTGTCGAGAAGGTAATCACGAAGGAAAGATTGCATCTTAAATTGTGGCATTTGGTTAATGCCGGGAATGCGGAGGGTGAGGCAGTTGGGATATGCCGCAGGTGCGCCAGTGCTAAAGGAGACCAAGCGAATGCTGGCACTAATGGGGCGATTTACTAAGCCTTCACAGCGATTATCGTCTCTCCGGATATAGTCTACGCTATCGGGGTTACCCAGAGGACAAGCAAAAGCAGGTGTAGCGCCGAGGGTAACCCAGAGAGACAGGAGCGTTAGGAAGATTTTGGCATTCATGATTTAGCCCTTACTCAAGACTGATTCTATTATAGTCAATTCAAATAACAGTGAAACATGCTTGTAGGGGCGAAAAATTTTTCGCCCCTACATATACCGTTATTGTAGACACTCTTAGAGTATCTCAGTATTAATTGAATTAACTATATCCCTCTTCTATCACTCTAGGCAGAGGAAAATAAGAAATCAGGCTCAAGGGAGAGAGGAAAGAGGGCAAGACCAGCAAGATTAATCAAGGAAATTAATCGTGGGAACCCCAAAGATAAGTGACCAATAGGAAAGA
>NZ_JAGHZH010000090.1:0-10851 GCF_017746885.1 Roseofilum sp. SBFL
AGTTGGAGTTGTGGTAAACAACAACTGTACTATAGAAGCGCCCCACCGGGTTTTGGCACGAGCACTCTAGCTTCCTACCGTTTCGCGATCGCCACCCATTCGCGTTCAACAGTCCTGTCCCGTTTTGGCGAAGGTATTGTTCAAGAAACTGGGTTTCTGGCTACAGATAATTGCTATAGCGGATTGATTTAGAAACCGATCCCGCTCCAGATTTGGCGATTGAAGTGGATTTAACTTCGATGACACAACCGGAGAATTATCAGGCGATCGCCCCTTCAGAACTGTGGATTTATAGAGAAACAAAGTTATATTTTTATCAATTTGATCGTCAGGGTTATCAAGAAGTTCAAAAGAGTCAATGGTTTCCTGAGTATAATTTGAAGCTACTCATTCCAAATTATATTGAGCGGGGTTGGGAAATGGGTTCAAGTGTAGCGATTCGGGAATTTGAAGATATTGTGCGATCGCTCCCTTAACTCCATTCCCCTATTCCTAACTTATATCAAATCCTCAAAATCATGCTACACATCAAATCTCCGTGTCTCCGTGTCTCCGTGTCTCCGCGTCTCCGTGTCAATCATCTGTAACAAACATCTAAGGATTTCATATTACTCTTGAGAATCCCATCCCCACCAAGGACTGACCTCTATTGCTCCCCTTGGGGTAAAAACGACTCGGAAAGAATCAATCCCGCGATCGTCAAATTCAGAAGCTCGACTCATATCCGATAATGGGGTATTGTCCACCCAATCTTGAGCTTCATTTGAACTGGGAACATAACCGGTAATTACGCCTTGAGAATCTACAAAAATGCGATAAGTTAGCCGTTGTTTAAATTGGGGATTGGTTTGCCAAGCTTGATCCAGTTGGGTATATACTTTTTGATTTAAATCCACTTGAGAGAGAGCCATAGATGGAGTATAGTCAAATGTTTTTACCGCGCTCATGGCTTCTGGTTCTGGATGTTCCATTAGCACCCATTGAGTTAAATCCAAAACATAGTGACTCACCAAAGTAATCCGCTCATAAGACATAAAATAAAAATGCAGTTTATGGGGATTTTGGATATCTCGATGCATCACTAAGCCATTAATGCCGATATCCTTGCGATAATTCATGGCTAGATTGTATCCATCTAGCATGACACTAAATAAAGGACTCTTGTGGGGGGGATTTTGTTTCAACTGCTCGTAGTTATCGGTAAATGGGGGGGCAAACCCAATAGGAATATAGATTCCGCGATCGTACTGATCCGTGGAAACTTGGGGAATCTGATGCCAATCCACTCCACTGACGATAAATTTACGAAGTTTCCCGGACTGGCTCTTGAGAGTTAATTCCAATTCTAATAATTCTTCATTTGCTAAAGGGGATTCAATCGTTTTAGCTGTAGCACTCTGCAAATGGGAAATTTGACTATAATCGGTTTTCCAGAGTTTATTTGGATTATAAATTCCTGGAGGAACAAAACTTTGAAATTTCGGATTGGCTTGGTGCAAGTCTTCCCAAGTTTCAAGGGTTTCTAGGGGTTGATTAACCACCATGAGTTTTGCTTTACTGATTTGCTCATTGGTGGCTAGAATATTTTCGTGTTTTAAGTCTTGGGCATCAACCAGATAGCGGCGTTTCGCTGTTCGTATCGCGTCTAAATCAAAGGGCATTCCACTATAGAAGTTAAATCCAGGCCAAGCTTCCATGGATGGGGCATGATCCCAAGAGGAAACACCATTCAGTTCGCTGACAAGACGACTATAGGCTCCTTTGGGAAAGTCAAAGTAGCCTTGATAAATTTTTTGTTTTCCCTCTGAAGTTTCGGCAAAAACCGCTAATTCCCAATAGCCTGCACCTAAGCAATTATTGGTGACGGCAATGGAGATTTCTTCGCTGGAGTAACCCATGAAGCCGTCGGGTAGATAAATTTCTGGGGAACCCGCAGAGAAAATAACCCGTTGTCGATTAAATTCCCGTTCCGTGAGAAACCATTGCGTTAGGGCTTGATTCCCACGAATTGAGGCAGGAATTTGGGGAATCATTAACCGCAGATCGACATTGTTTAAGAGAATAGGGGTAGATTGTCCGTTCTGGCTGATTTCAAATTCGATATTATAGAGAGAATTTGGGGCACGATAGAAACTAATGTTTTCGCCAACGAGGTTAGAGCCTTGAACGGATTCAGTCTGGAGAGGAATTTGAGTTGAGTTAAAATTACCATAACGAAGATAGACAAATCCGGCGATCGCACTTAAACTCAGTACACTAGCTGCTAACGCACAAGGGATTACCCCATGGGGTAAGTTCGAGACATACTTAACGGTTTGAACGGGTTGAGTATTTTTGCTTTGAGGTGTCGGTAAAGTAGTCGTCACGATCGAATCCTCCGGATTGTCTAAACCTGTATCGGATAAATCAATCCTAGAAATTGCGATCGCTCATCCACTTCGATCCAATCGCCCAAATCAACCGACTCTTGAGTACCAATCTAATCTAGTCCTAAAGCACTATATCCCCTTCACATAAGTGCAGACTTAAGATCCTCGATTCTGTGAAAAAGTTCCCGTAAGATCGGGTATAGATTCACAGATTTGTGCAAGATGAGGACAGGGGGAAGCCATGGGACGTTTTTCTGGATGGAAATCTTATTCTAATCATCCATTTTATCTTTTGCTTTACTTAGAATGGATTTTGCTGGCAATTGCAGTATTAGCAACCTTTGCCCCCTCTCCCGATGCTATTCATTTTTCACCGCCTCCGCGTCCCCAGGGTTTGGAAATGCTTCCCCCCCATCCTCCCATGCCACCGAGTCGCCCAGGAAATCCCAGCCGGTTTATTCCTGGAATTCTTGCCAGTATTGGTAGTTTGGGATTAATGGGTTTGCGCTTGCCCCAAGTCCATCACCCATGGATTTATCAGGTACTGTATACCACTTTAGGGTTTGGTTTGAGTGGCTTGGCAGTTGCCTTTGGGGGGCGAGGGGCAACGTTTTTTTCTGCTCTCTTGCTAGTAGTTGTCATTCGAGGCTGTTTGATGTTTCCCTGGCGCGGACGGGTGATGGTGGCATTGGTGGCTTATATTTCGTTTCTGGGGATGTTGATGGGAACAGTTCTGAAACGGGTGGGATTTTTTCATTATTTGTCCCGTAAGGTGGAGCAACCTGCCGATTTGATGGAGTTTTTGTCTCCAAGATCCCAAGGGTTTGTTCTGCACTTAACCGTTAATTCAGCTCTTTTATTTGGATGGGTATTAGTGTTGGTTCTGTTATTGGTGGGAGCGCTACTGAGTGAAAAAAAAAGCCGACAAGATTTAAAGGAAGCTCATCGGGAACTCCGCCAATATGCCCTGTTGGTGGAAAATCAAGCGGCATTGCAAGAGAGAAATCGTATTGCCCGTGAGATTCATGATTCGGTTGGTCATTATTTAACTGCTCAGAGTATCCAGTTGGAGAATACAACGGTGTTCTTAGCTGAAGATCCCCCTAAGGCTCAGGGGTATTTAAAGGAAGCACAACGGTTAGGGAAAGAAGCACTGAAGGATGTGCGCCACTCGGTGTCTGCTCTGCGAGCCGATCCGTTGAAGGGGAAGACGTTTGAAGCTGCTCTGATGGAGTTATTGCAAGAAGTGAAGCAGACGACGGGAATTCGCATTGAGTGCAAGTTTAAGGTGAGATCAGCGTTATCTAAAAAATGCTCAACAGCGCTGTATCGGGTGGTTCAGGAGGCTCTAACGAATGTGGCGCGTCATAGTGAGGCAACACGGGTACAAGTGTATCTGATGGAAGCGAGTGGAATGGTGTGTTTGCGTTTGCAGGATAATGGACAAGGGTTTGAGCGGAATCTCAATTCTACAGGATTTGGGTTGCGAGGAATGCAAGACCGAATTCAGGCGATCGGTGGACGCTTTGAAATCAAGAGTGCGTCAGGGAAAGGCTGTCAAGTTGAGGCAGATATTCCGATCAATTAATCATATCAAATCTGGGTAATCAATTAAAGTATCGGTTAGGGTGTGCAGGATAGGGTTGTGTAATTTGAATGATGCCGCTTATCCTCCTGCCCACCCTTAAAAATAGATCCGATCCAAATATGAGATGCACCCGGTATGGCATTGTTCTGTGGCGATCTACACTTCTACACTCTATTGGCAATGACGGCAAATTCTCTCGATTGTCGATCGTAAGGGGTTCCCGCAACGTCGGAATAGATCCCTTTAATTGCAAAACCAGCATTAACCAACTCACTCTCAAGCTCTTCAGGCGTAAAATATTGCAACCAGTTGTACACATATTTGGTTCGCTCTGACTCAATAATTGTGTACTTGTCCAGCACTACCTTCTCTTGATTGTATTTGAAGGTATTTAGAAAGCCGTAATACTTGTGAGGTGACCAGAAACCGTTGAGTTGGTTCACCTCATATGTTGCCGTTTCTTCCCTTTGTTCAAATGCAGCCAGGGAATAAACATCAAGTAGGACTGAACCGCTCGGTTTCAAAATCTTATGGAATAGGTCTAGTATTTTTTTTCTTTGTGTTGGACTAAGGGCGCAGAAATCACACATAATCATCAGTACGAGATCGAATCGTTCTTCTGTGTCAAAATTGAGGTAGTTCTGATTTATATAGCTGATATTTAATTGTTCGCGGGCTGCAATTTTCCTTCCGTACTCGATGGATCTCTTCGAGAAATCGATGCCGGTTACAGATGCGTCGCGTTTCGCCAAACGGCTTGCATACAGTCCAGGACCACAGCCGAAATCAGCTAAATAAGTTTCACTGCCGATGTTGAACTCAGATACGATCCATTCCACCGATCGATTTATGAATTCAGCTTTTCTCGAAGAAACATCAATGGCCGGATTAAGATGAAACGAGAGCATCTGTTTTGATGTATGTTCATCAGTCCAGAGATCGCTTGCGGTGTAAAATTGGAATGGTTCGGGGCATTCGTTAATTTTTTCTAATTCGTCAAACATTTTCACTCCATATTTATTCTACTCTTAGTTAATCTCATAATCGTAACCTTGCTTGGTTAAAAATAACTGTCGGTGACGGGCAAAATCTTCTTCACAAGTCCTTAAGGAAACCAAAGTGTAAAATCTGGCTGTTCTCCTATCTGATTTAGGACGCAGAATTCGCCCTAAGCGCTGCGCTTCCTCCTGTCGAGAACCATACTTACCAAAAACCTGAATCAAGACATCCGCATCGGGTAAGTCAAGGGCAAAATTTCCTACCCGAGACAATACGAAGCCATCTATGTCTCCATCCCGAAATTGCTGAAAAAGAACTTCCCGTTGCTTCTGAGTTGTTTTGCCGGTAATTAGAGGAAACTGAGTTATCTCAGCTAAAGTTTTCAGTTGTTCTATATATTCCCCAATCACCCCTAAAAGATGACAGCATACACTAGGCCAGCTATGACAGAGCCAATAAAGGCAAAGCTCAGATAGGCCAAAAAGACGGGACGACGAGCGAGGGCGAACACAGCAATCATTGCGGGGATGCTGGTTGCACCACCAGCTAACAGAAAGGCCATGCCAGCTCCTGGTGCCATTCCCTGTTGAATCAGTCCGCCAATGAGAGGCAAGGCGGCAAAGCCATTGAGATAGAGGGGAATACCGACGATTGCAGCGCCTACAATGGAGAGAAAACTGCTATCACCAACTAGGGTCTGAATCCAAGCATTGGGGATGTAAACGAGCATCAGGCTCTCAATCATGAAGGCTAAAGCGAGCCATTTTCCTAAGAACCAGGCGTTTTTACCGGCACTGTGCCAAAATTTTTGTCGTCGCTCGACTTGCTGCCAGAATTTCCAGACGATAGGCTTGGGTTTGCGGACTCGACTGCCCCCACAGCCTCCATTTCCCACTCCTTCACGTAGGGGTTGGGTAAAGGCTCGGAGGGCAACACCGGAACGGATCAGGGCTAGGGTGCCAAAACCACCTAATAATCCGATACCAATGGTTGCGACTGTTTTGGCGATCGCAAATTGTAGACCTAGCGTCCCCACTGTCAGCACGAACATAGACGGGTCCATCAAGGGAGATGAAAGCCAGAATGCCATCACCGCAGCGACAGGTACACCCATGGTGAGTAAGGCGGCAATGAGGGGGATAACGCCACAGGAACAAAAGGGTGAAAAGGCTCCAAATACAGAAGCGACAACCACCATTACTGAGATTCGACCTTGAAAGGCTCTGGAGATCAGGTTATCTGCACCGCTTGCTTGGGTATACGCGGCAATTCCAATGGATAGGAATAAAAAAGGGGCGACACTCGAAAGACTGTTGAGTGTGAAGGCTAGGGTATCAGAGACTTGGGAGCGTTCGATGAGGGCGAGCAGGAAAAGGATGAGGGCGATCGCCAATACTACCCGATCGAGTTTCAGAACGCTACGATTCAATCTTGTCAGTACATTAGTTGCCATGAGACTTAACTCCTTTGATATTTAGGCAAACATCGAAATAAAAAAACAAAAATTTTTATATGAAATCCCAAAAACTCTGCTGCATTTCAATCCCCGTGTGTGGAGTGTCAATTATCTATAGCAAAACTCTAAGGAGTTCATATCCCCCTTGCTCTCAACCCTCTGCATCTTCTGATTCACGAGTTGGTGCAACGTTCATTTCATCCAATGGAATGACTTGATTGCGCGTGCAACACTCCTCAAACAGGAAGTCGATCAGAGATTTGAGAGTTTGGGATCGAACACTGTACCAGATCCACTGACGCTCTTTCTCTGCGGTCACAATACCCACCTGCCGTAATTTGTCCAGATGGTGGGACAGGGTGGACGCAGAAATCCCCAGTTCCTTCTGAATCTCTCCAGCCGGTAACCCCTTTGGATTGGCGGACAGCAGTAAGCGGACAATTTTTAAACGTGAGGATTGCCCGAGAGCAGCAAAGGCCCTTGAAATATGGTCGAGAGACAAGTCAGTGGTTTTAGTTGATTCCATATTTCTATAATAATCGAAATTAAAGAGATGTCAACTGGTATTCTGCTCAATATCCGGGGAATTGCCGAAGAAGGAACATTAGCTCATCTTCACCGGTAAGGCGATCGTCCATTCTGTGCCTTCCCATTCCGTAGAAGAATACTCCAGGGTTCCTAGATGTTGCTCAGTAATAATTTGATAGGCAATGGAGAGTCCTAAGCCTGTCCCTTGCCCCACATCCTTGGTCGTAAAAAAGGGATCAAATAATCGAGATTTTATGGACTCTTTAATCCCAATCCCATTATCAGTGATACTGATTTTCACCAAGCCAGCCTCGACAAATTGCGTTATTATGCTGATTTGACCAGTATAGGATTGAACGTCATTACGGGATAGAGTGCGATCGCGCTCTTCAATGGCATCTATGGCATTCATAATTAAATTCATAAACACCTGATTTAACTGATCGGGATAACATTCTACCAAGGGTAAGTCAGCATACTCTTTTTTAATTTGAATCTCTCGACGATGTTGATCCCTTTGTAATCTAGATTGTAGTAACGTTAAACTACTCTCCAATCCCGGATGAATATCCACCGCTTTAATTCCCACCTGATCCATATGAGAAAAGATCCGCAAAGAAGAAACAATAGAATCAATACGATTCGCTCCCTGCTTCATGGACTCTAAAATTTTCGGTAGATCTTCCATTAAAAATTCAAAATCAATCTCTTCTATCGTTTCCGCTACCTGTGGCTGAGGATGAGGATAGCTTTCCTGATAAGCCTCAATCAGACCCATTAAATCTTGTATATAAGTTTCGGCATAGCCTAAATTCCCATAGATAAAACTAATCGGATTATTAATTTCATGGGCAATTCCTGCCACTAATTGCCCTAAACTCGACATCTTCTCAGTTTGGATGAGTTGAGATTGAGTCTGGCGCAATTCGGCTAACGTTTTTTCTAGTTCTTCTGTCTTCCGTCTGAGTTTATATTCGGATTCTCGCAAATCAGATTCTGCTTGCTTACGCGCGGTTATATTTTCTTGAATCCCTAAAAAATGAGTCATTTTCCGATCGGCATTGAACATAGGAGAAATAGTCGCATGTGCCCAATATAGAGAACCATCCTTGCGTCGGTTATGAAACTCCCCTCGCCATTCATTTCCTGATTTAATCGTCTTCCATAATTCTTTATAATATGCCTTACTCTGCGCTCCAGAATTCAAAAACCGTGGTGTTTTTCCTTGAACTTCTTGTAAACTATACCCCGTTATTTCAGTAAACTGGGAATTAACATATTCAATTTTACCTTTTAAATCCGTAATAATAATACCATTGGCACTTTGTTCTACAGCTTGCGAAAGTTGACGCACTTTCTCTTCCGCTTTTCGGCGAGGTGTAATATCTAAACTATACTCAATTATTTGTACCAAGTTTCCTTGAGCATCCAAAATAGGATAGGCATGGACTTCTACAAACATTGGATTTCCTTGGGCATCAAAATGAGTATGTTCTACAACTGTAGGCTGTTTTGTTTTTCGCAAAATTTCTAATGGACAGGGAGAAGAACCCTCGATATTATCCCCACAAATACTATTGCACTTATGAGTCAAAGAGTAACACTGAGTATCCTTGATTTTACCTAGTTTTTCGGCCGCAGTATTGGCAGTAATAATTTTATGATTAGCTGCATCAATAACATAAAAAGCATCAGCTAGAGAGTTAATGACATTATTCAAAAAACGATTTTGTTGCTCAATTTTTATTTCTGCGTCTCGGTGTTTAATTTTAGCCTCTGTTAACCCTATCGAAAGAACTAAAACGATCGCCGTTAATCCGAGAAACGGTAGAGTAATTTTTTTGCGAATGGGGAGTAGAATTTCCTGGAGCTCCTCCGGAGATACATAGGACACCACTTTCCAATAATACTCGGATGCACCGATCTCTAAATCACTGGCAGTAAAAGCATCTGGAGCGCCCGTACTAGATTTCTGTCCCTCACCTAAGGGATAGATAGTGACAAACGTAAACAATCCATTTTTAGTATAAAATTGACTTTTACGTTCCTGACTAATGCGTTGCCATTCCTGGGGAAACTGCTTGGCAAACGTTTGCGGGAGTTCAGTGGGGCGATCGCTATACATAAACCCCCATAACTGCAATTCTGAAACTCCGGTAAACCAAAATCCTTCCGCATTTAATAACATCAGATTTCCCGGAGCATGAAGCGCTTTCTTTTTTAGTTCAGTTAACAATTCATTGCCTAGATAATTCACTAACATCACGCCTCGTTTCTGCCCCTGTTCATCGAATACAGGCATCCCAAATCGAATCGTCGGCTTTAAGGGCTGTTCAATATTGCCTTGTTCCATGTTCAAATCAAAGGGAGACACAAAAATTTCTCCCGCCGGAAGTACCCAGGTATCTTGAAAGTAATAGCGATTGACTTTATTTTGTAGTTTCTCCACTGGCACAACCGAGGGCTGACCTTTATTAAAATTAACCCGAACAATTTCGAGTCCAGTTTGATCTAAAAACCGAATTTGATCGTAGAGGTGTTTATGGACAGAAAAGTGAAATAATTCATTGGATAGAGCATTCCGTTGCTCAACCATGGAGTCAACTAGATAATTTTGCAGTTCATTCAATTCAGCTAAGATTTTCAAATCAGATACAATTAACTGAAACTCTCTGGAAATTTGATCCGTTTGTCCTTCAAGGCTGTTGGTTAGCTGGATTTGTAATAGAGTTTTCGCTTGTTTGATCTCTTGAGTATAGATAAAACCAGTAACGGCAGTGATAGGGGCGATCAAGATTAAAAAAATGATCAGTAATCGGTATGCTTTTTTAGATTGAATTAAAGAGATGAATTGAGTCATGGTATATTTTTCTGCTCTAGATCATTAGACCTCTTGCAAATTAATTTTATGCTATACTTAAGGTTTTTTGTGTTTCAGAAGTGAGAGTTAACTCATAGTTATAGATGGCTGCTAACAAATTGCAACGCAAACCATAACGGCGACAACGATTGCGGTATCTATGGCCCAAGATGTTAAAAATTTTCAGCTTACGATTAATATGTTCAATGATAATTCGTTCACAGAAAGTTTTGGTTTTTTCCCTCTTTTTTCTGGGGAACTCGATTGGGAGTTAATCGCTTTCACCATTGGCTCAAATGTCTCATATTTAACTCCAAAACGACGTTGAAAATCCGTAGAAGACAGGTTAAATAAATCTTGAGAATTCATCCGTTTTACCAATCATTATCACCTCGATTTTATTACTAAATGTACTTTATTGACCTAGAGATATATATTTTTCAAATTTTGGCCGGATAAAAATTTTAAATAATTCCGCCAAAGTTTCCTCAGACATTAAGACAATGTGCTTTTTAGTCACCAGATCAAAAACCTGTTGAGGTTTAGATGAAGACAGTATCAAGCCGCTAATCAGAATATTGGTATCTAAGATAATACGTTTTTTATTCATCCTCTAAAAGTTCAGCTAAAATTTCGGCAGTCAACCCATTGGCAGCCGCTTCTTCACGAATTTGTTTTACCAGGTCATTAAACGAATTAGGGTTCAATAATTCTTGGATTATGAGATTGAACATGAAGGTGGCATTTTGTTGTTGCTGGGGTTCTGCTGCTCGATAAGCTTGGGCGAGTTCAGCATCAACTTGAATGGTAATGGTTTCCATAGGGTGGGTTTCCTCTTGACACTTATTTCTAGGATAATGGGTTAGCTCAATGTTGGGTTGAACGAAGTGAAACCCAACCTACGGTGTTTAACGCACAAACCCGGTTTCTAACTCTCAATCTCAATCTTTGCGCCTTTGTCAGCCGGTTCAAAGCCGAAGACGTAGGAATAAAAGTAAAATTCGCCATCAAGAGCGCGTTTAATATTTTCGGCTTTGCGGAAGCCATGTTG
>NZ_JAGHZH010000091.1:0-22827 GCF_017746885.1 Roseofilum sp. SBFL
CCATTTTTTCTGCATATCAATTCCCAAGAGTATGCATATGGGCAAAAATGAGATCGCCACACCCTGTATCACTGAGTATACCTTAGCTCTGGAAATTATTAATAATAGAAGAAACCGGAGAGTGACAGAAGAGGGGTATTCCCTAGCGCGCAGCGCTATAGGGAGATTGCTAGATTTTTGAGGAAATATAGGCAACCTAAAGTTATCGTTGCTTTAAGACCACCAACGTAATATCATCAAAGACCTTCTGTTCTCCAATGAACTCTCGGACATCCTCAATAATCCGATCGCGAATTTGATAAGCTGAATGTTGACCGTGTTGTTGTGCCAATTGAGTTAAGCGTTCTAGTCCGTACTGTTGGTTGTCTACATTTTCTGCTTCCGTAATTCCATCCGTATATAAGATCAGTACATCATTGGGATTTAAAAGCAACTCCTGTTCATGGATAAAGTCACTGATCTGCCAATCTAGACCCATCGGGAACCCTAAATCTAGAGTATCAATTAACTCTAATTCTCCATTCGCTCGCACCACGATAATTTCTTCATGTTGTCCACTCAGTTTAATTAAACCCTTTTGATAATTGAGAATTGCCAAACTCATATTTTTATCCGAGTTCATGCGTTCTAAGTTTTGGCAGAGGGTTTGGTTAACAATTTCTAAAAAGTGGATGGCATTGGTTTCATGCATATTTTGTAGCGTTCGCACTACCGTTTGAGCCATGAGCATTAACACCCCACTTTCTAAACCATGACCCGTCACATCCCCAATACTAATTTTGATCCGATCCCCTTCATTTAAGATATCGTAATAATCGCCTCCTACTTCATCAGCCGGTTCCATATAGCCAGCGATTTCCAAATCTTCAATATGTTCTAATTCCGTGATTTTTGGCAATACCATCTGTTGAATCTTTTTCGCCACATCCAACTCGGAACTCAAGCGTAGGTTTTCCGAGGTTAATTGTTCATTTAAGGTTTTAATCTCCGCGTTAGCTAAAGCCAGTTCCGCTGTTCGCTCTGCCACTTTCTGTTCTAGATTTCGGTATAAATACGCATTTTCTAGGGCGATCGCCGCCTGTCCGGAAATCACCTGTACTATATTAACTCGTTCATCTGTGAAAGCCCCGATTGTTAAGTTATTTTCTAGATAAACAATACTGATTAAGTGACCTTGATTAACCAGAGGCACACAAAGAATCGATTGAGGCTGATGGATTTGAATATAACTATCCTGAGTGAACGTTCCAGAATGTGAGGCATCATTCAAGACTACACTTTCTTGAGTTCTCGCCACATAATTGACAATAGCATGGCAAACTAAAGTCGATTCTTCTACAGGAAACTCTTGAAGCACTTTAATCTCTTCAGAGTTAATATTTCCCGATGCTTGAATCACTAAACTTCCTCGATCGACCATCATCAAACAGCCCGTTTGTGCCCCAGCATTTTGGAGGATAATTTTCATTAACTCGACGAGCAACTTATCTAAGACAATCTCTCCAGAAATTATCTGATTCGCCTTAAATACGGTTTCTATATCCAAGGTTTTATGCAGATTTTTTTCACTAGATGTTTGGGTTTGAATCTCAGAAAAACCAGAATCCTGTTTGGGTAAAGCAGTGAATAAAGTTGAATAGCGGTGGTTTAAGCGATTAACTTGAGTCGAAGCGCCCCAAAGCGTATCAGCATAGCTTACTTCCATCTGTTCCAGGTGCTTTACCTTCGCTGTTGCTCCCCAATGAGAGTAGCAGTAATGAGCCTCCATTATGTGAGCGCGAGCAGCGATTGCCTGACCCCAATCTAGATAAAATTTGGCAGCGAGTTCGTTGGCTAAAGCTTCTTCTTGGATGTATTCGTTTTCTTTGGCTCCAGATATAGCCTTGTTGTATAGCTCGATTGCCTCTGCTTTTTTCCCTAATATTCGGCATTTTTCTGCTTCTACTAAATCTACCTTATGTTGGTAGTTCATGGGAGCATAACACGCCCATTGCTGTTGCAGTTCTGTTTGGTTTTGTTCAACTTGTTGGAGTCCCTCTAATCTTTCCTCCTCGGATTCGGAATTCAAAGCAGCGATCGCGGTTAAAGAAGCATAGAATAGAAAAGCCGGTTCGCCAACGGTTCCAGAGCTAGCTATTAAATAACGCTTTACTTCATGAACAGTACTTTGAGCTAATTCTATTTCCTCAAATAAGTAGCAAAGCATCAGCTTGTATAAATAGAGCATAAACAAGCCAAGCAAGTCATGGGTAGAAATGAGTCTAGGTACAAATTCTACTTCTTGGAAAGCTTCTCCAGACAAAATACTTGGGTTCTCCGCAAACCCCAGTAAATTCAAAATGGTTTGCCAATGGATTCGACAGTAATTCGCGGTTATCGACTGATTTAGTTGCGCCAAAGTCAGACAGTAGGCGCTCGCTTCATGATTTAAGGTATTAAGGGATTGACCGCACCAGAAAGCATTGAGACAAAAATTGTGAGCTGCATATCCAATATCTTCTAATTGGCCAAATTCACTAGCCGATACATAAGCTTCCTGCATTAGGGATAGGGTTTGTTTGGTATGAAATTTGCGGTGTAGTACAGAAAAAACGATTATGCACAAGACTTTAGCAGTTATGACCTTTTCATCCAGTTTTGATACGATCTGTAGTGCCAACTGACCCAACTTTACCCCTGTATCGACATCTTGGAGGCGAATACAAGATAGCGCACCATAGTAGGCGTAAGCATAAGCTGAAGTCGATGTATTTCCATATTGAATCGATAGCTTGACTGATAAGGCAATCAGTAATGGCAATAAGAGAGGAGAAGAAATATGAGCCGCTGATATAATGCTATTAATCACCTCCATAATGGCGATTTTTTCCCGATCGCTCATGATTGGCAAGTTAACCAAGTCTTCGGTTTTTCTTCGTCCAATTATTTCTCCAATTTCTGTAAGTGCCTTTTGAATATCATTCTCTGTGGGATTTTCAGGAAAAGTAACCCCTAACTGTTGCAGTAATTGTCGGGCTATGGTAATGGCTTCTTTAAGTTTATTTTGAGAGACTTTTGAGACGATCGCAATCCGATACACCTTAACCTTTTCTAGTATTTTGTTGGCTCTGGCAATCACGATTTCAATAAACGCTTCCATTGCCTCAAGATCGCCGCATAGCGAAGCCAATTGAGCTGCTAGTTCGTGGAATGCTAGAGTCATTTCATATTGCCGCTGCCAACCGGTCTCACTTAGCAACAATAATCCCGTGTTGGCATACTCGCTAGCCGCTTGATAGGCGTTAGCATCCTTGGCTTTGCGGCAGGCTACGAGATTGAGTTCGGCAAGTTCGTCGCGTTCTTTTTGCTCGGTGATTAAAGCCGTTGCATCATTGAATTGGCCGACTAGCTCAAAAATGTTCTCTTCTCTGTCTTCTGGAGGTATATTTTGGAGCAGTGTTCGTCCGATGTGGTAGTGAAGCGATTCTTTTTTAGGGTCAGGAATCAGAGCATAAGCGGCCTGTTGGATGCGATCGTGACCGAACTTATAGGACTTAATCAACAGATTTTCATCGAGTTCTGACAGAGGCAAGATGAAGCCGCGATCGAGTGCTATTTTTAGCAGATCGAACGTTGCTTGAGGCGATCGCTCGCAGACCCAGGTCAGAAGTTCTAGGTCAAATTCTGCGCCGCAACAAGCGGCTAGGGATAAAATGTCTTGGCTCGATGGAGGTAATTTTTGCAATTTCTCTACCATCAATTCTACGACATTATCGGTGAAGCCCCTCGCCGCGATCGCGGCCATATCCCATTGCCAGCTTCTTGACTGCCGCTCGAATTGCAGCAATTCTTCATCGTACAATGCTTGTAAAAATTCATTTACAAAGAATGGATTGCCTCCAGTTTTTTGCAGAGTTAACTGAGCCAAGTCGCTAACGTTTTGAGACGTTTGCAGGAAGGTATCACCGATTAAAGCCTCAATTTGGTCGAGGGGCAAAGGATTTAAAGTAACCTGCACGATTGCCTCGCTCTTGTTTTGCTGGAGTTTGGCCAGGGACATTGCCAAAGGATGACCAGCAGAAATTTCATTATCCCGATAAGCACCTAACAGCAAGAGATATTCTGTTTGCCCTTCGAGTAACATCCGCTCCATCAGTTGCAAGGTGGCCAAATCCGCCCATTGCAAGTCGTCGAGGAAGAGAGTCAAAGGATGCTCTTTATCACAGAAAACGTGGATAAAGTTTCCGAAAACCAGGTTAAAGCGATTTTGGGCTTCGTTGGCTCCTAAGGTAGGAACGCTCGGTTGCTTGCCGACAATCAGTTCCACTTCGGGAATCACATCAATAATAACTTGTCCGTTATTTCCCAGCGCCTTCAAGATTTTTTCTTGCCAGACTTGCAACCGAGCCTCAGTTTCTCCCAATAATTGCTCCACCAGGGAGCCAAAAGCAGCAACGATCGCCGAATAGGGAATATTGCGCTGAAATTGATCGAATTTCCCGGCAATAAAATAGCCCCGATGTGCAGTGATGGGCTTGTAGAGTTCCTGTACTAGGGAGGATTTGCCAATACCGGAGTAACCCGCGACCAACATCAGTTCGACTTTTCCCGTCTCGGCTACTCGCTCGAACGCTTCGAGCAAAGTCGCGGTTTCTGCTTCGCGTCCGTAGAGCTTTTGAGGAATCTGAAAGCGAGCAGCAATATCTTTTTGAGCTAGGGGGAAGGGGGCAATCTTACCGCTCGCTTCTAATTGTTGGCGACATTCTTCTAAATCCGATCGCAATCCCTCGGCACTTTGATAGCGTTCTTCGGCATTCTTCGCCATCAATTTTAAGACAATATCTGCCAAAACTTGCGGAATTGGTCGTCTATTCTCTGAGGTGACTGCTAAAATTGGCATTTTAGCAATATGACAATGGATTAATTCCAAGGCATCTTCAACAATAAAGGGCAATTTCCCGGTTAACAGTTCGTAAAACGTGACTCCTAAGGAATAAAAATCCGTGTGATAGTCTAAACTGCGATTCATTCGACCCGTCTGTTCCGGGGAAATATAAGCCAAGGTTCCTTCTAAAACGTTAGGATTTTTTAGGGTTGGATTTTCTCGACTCAGTTGGGTGGATATACCAAAATCAATGATTTTCACTTCTTTGGTCTCGGTATTTAGCACAATATTGGCGGGGTTAATATCTTTGTGAATAATATGTTTTGCGTGAATTTGTCCCAAGCTTTCGGTAATGGCGATCGACAGCCATAAAAATTCCTCTAAAGAAACTCCTGAGCGCTCTTGCAGCCATTGTTTTAGGGAAATTGCTCCAAAATCTTCTAGAACCATCGCCAAGCTTCTTTGCCATTTTTCTAGGCTATAAGCTTTGACGATCTTGGGAGATGCTAACTGGTTAACAAGCTGATATTCTTGTTTGTAGCGTCGAATCTGCTCTGAGGTGGGATAGTCTCGGTTGAGAACTTTGATGATGACGGGTTGGCGATCGCTAGTTTTTCGAGCGCGATACACTTGCGAGTTATCACTATCGTGAATGAGAATTAAGTTCTCGTATCCAGTAAGAGTAACCATAAAAATAAACCACTAGAGATATTTTTCTCCTCAATATTTTAACTCTCGAAAGGCTATAGGTGAACCTTATAAAGTAAACTTTAAGTTCTCTAACGTCAAAAAAGCGATCGTTTCAATATACTCAGACCTAGAATCTGGGTTAGAATAATATGAACCTGTTTTTGTCGAATAGCTTGTATGAATATGCAACCTCAACACGACCGTATCATTATCTTTGATACCACTCTCCGCGACGGCGAACAATGTCCAGGAGCAACCCTGAATGGCGATGAAAAACTGGCGATCGCGAAACAACTGGCCCGTCTAGGAGTAGATGTGATTGAGGCTGGTTTTCCGTTTGCGAGTCCGGGAGATTTTGATGCGGTGCAGAAGATTGCCGCTACGGTGGGAACCGAAACGGGACCCACCATTTGCGGTTTGGCTAGAGCGACTCGCGAGGATATCAAGGCCGCAGGGGAGGCAGTGAAACCGGCAGCTAAACCTCGGATTCATACGTTTATTGCCACTTCGGATATCCATCTGCAATATAAGTTGAAGAAGAGCCGGGAAGAGGTGCTGAAAATCGCACCGGAAATGGTGGCTTATGCGAAGTCGTTTGTGGATGATGTGGAGTTTTCGCCCGAAGATGCGGGACGTTCCGATCCGGAGTTCTTGTATCAGATTTTGGAGGCGGCGATCGCTGCTGGCGCAACCACGGTTAACATCCCCGATACGGTTGGCTATACGACTCCAGCGGAGTTTGGCGGTTTAATTCGCGGCATTAAGGAAAATGTGCCGAACATTGACCAAGCGATTATTTCGGTTCACGGCCATAACGATCTGGGTTTGGCGGTGGCGAACTTCTTGTCTGCCGTAGAAAATGGCGCTCGTCAACTCGAATGTACGATTAATGGCATTGGCGAACGGGCAGGAAATGCGGCTCTGGAAGAGTTGGTGATGGCTCTGCATGTGCGCCGTCAGTATTATAATCCCTTCTTTGGCCGCGCTCCGGAGTCCACGGAACCTCTGACCCAGATCGATACGAAGCAAATTTATAAGACTTCGCGATTGGTGTCGAATTTAACGGGAATGTTGGTGCAGCCGAATAAGGCGATTGTGGGTGCGAATGCCTTTGCCCATGAGTCGGGGATTCACCAGGATGGGGTTCTGAAGAATAAGCTCACCTATGAAATTATGGATGCTGAGTCCATTGGCTTGAGTGAAAATCAGATTGTATTGGGTAAACATTCGGGCCGTCATGCCTTCGGTAACCGTCTACAAGAGTTGGGCTTTGAGTTGCCGGACACCGATTTAAATAAGGCGTTTGTGCGCTTTAAGGAATTAGCTGATAAGAAAAAGGAGATCAGCGACTGGGATATCGAGGCGATCGTGAATGATGAGATTCAACAAGCACCAGACTTCTTCCGGTTGGAGTTGGTGCAAGTCTCCTGTGGAGATCGCGCACAACCGACAGCAACGGTAACGGTGCGGACTCCAGACGGGGCAGAGCTGACGGATGCGGCGATCGGCACCGGGCCGGTGGATGCGATTTATAAGGCGATTAATCGGGTGATTAATGTGCCCAATAAGTTGATTGAGTTCTCGGTACAGTCAGTGACAGCGGGAATAGATGCGATCGGTGAAGTTACCATCCGCGTGCAACATGAAGACCGGGTATACTCGGGTCATGCGGCAAATACGGATATTGTGGTCGCGTCTGCTCAAGCTTATGTCAACGCCCTCAACCGTCTTTCGGAAGCATTGAAAAAAGAACGCCTCCACGCGCAACATGAAACTGCTGTGGTTTAATTAACGGGTCTGGATAAGGAGGCATTTTGATTTTCCTCCTTATCCATCTTAGAAATATCATTGTGTGTAGATAATGGCCGCAAGAAACCCGGTGTCTTTCCTGCCAAAGGGTTTATCGCAAACATTGCCAGGTTTGACGGGCGATCGCCCAATCTTCTTCCGTATGAATCACGTAAATGCGCACGGCAGAATCTGGAGTCGCAATATCCACATCCATGGGAGAGTTCGCATTTTTCTCCACATCTAACGTTAATCTCAAAAACTCAAATCCTTCACAGGCTCTTTGGCGCACGTCTACTGAATTTTCGCCTACACCTGCGGTAAAGACCAGAACATCTAATCCGCCCAAGCTGGCTAACATTTCACCGATCGCACTCCGCAGGCGATGAATATACAGATCGAAGGCCAATTCTGCCCGTTCATTCTTCTCATTCATCGCTTGTAGAATGGTTCGCAGATCTGCCGACAGTCCGGAAACCCCTTTGAAACCGGATTCTTTATTCAGCATTCGGTCAATGCTATTGACATCAAAACCGCGATCGCGCATTAGATAGAAGATGATCGCTGGATCGATCGAACCGCTCCGGGTTCCCATCATCAGCCCCTCTAAAGGCGTAAACCCCATGGTGGTATTAACACTAATACCCTCTTTCACCGCAGCCAAAGAACAGCCATTGCCCAAATGACAAGTAATCATCTTTAACGACTCTAGGGGTTTTTCCATTAACTCAGCCGTACGTAGGGCACAATAGCGGTGACTGGTTCCATGGAAGCCATAGCGCCGCACCCCTTGCTCAAACCACTCATAGGGAATAGGGTATACCGCCGCTTCTGGGGGCATCTGGCTGTGAAAAGCAGTGTCAAATACTGCCACCTGGGGCACGTCGGGTAAGACCCTCTCCACAGCTTCTATCCCCTGCAAATTGGCTGGATTGTGCGACGGTGCCAGGGGGATGAGTTGGGTAATAGTGGCTTGGACTTCTGGGGTGATGCGGGTAGCTTCGGAATATTCCGTTCCCCCATGCACCACCCGATGACCGACAGCATTAATCTCCGAGAGGCTCTCTAAAACTTGGGTTTCTCCGCTCACCAGGGTTTGCAGGAGTTTAGAGATCGCCTCTTCCTTCGCATCACTGGGTAAGTTGGTTTCCTGCTCGATCCCATTCGCCTTGACTTTCATTACCCCATAGTCCGTGGCCACTGTCCAGTCAATGGTCGCTTCCCACAGGGGATGGGGAGGATGGGCCGGGAGTTGGTCTCCGGTAATGTCATATAAACAGCTTTTTTGGGAGCTGGAACCCGCGTTTAAAACCAGGATTTTCATGGGCTTGGGGAATTCAGAGGACAAATGGTTTGGGTTTGGATGGCAGTAATGGTGACGGTATTGATAATGTCGGTGACTGTACAGCCGCGACTGAGGTCATTGACGGGTTTACGCAAACCTTGTAAAACGGGGCCAATGGCGATCGCTCCTGTTTCCCGTTGGACGGCTTTATAAGTATTGTTCCCGGTATTTAAATCGGGGAAAACTAAAACAGTCGCTTGTCCCGCAACTTCAGAATCGGGGATTTTTTGAGCGCCCACGTCTGGATCGACAGCGGCATCATATTGAATGGGTCCTTCGATTTTCAAATCGGGGCGTTTTTGTTGAGCTAAATGGGTAGCTTTCCTCACTTTTTCCACTTCTTCTCCTTTACCTGATTCTCCAGAGGAATAGGAGAGTAAGGCAACTCTGGGTTCAATTCCAAATCGTTTGGCAGTATCCGCAGAAGAGAGGGCAATTTCTGCTAATTGTTCGGCCGTGGGATTCGGATTCACGGCACAATCTCCGTAGACCAATACCCGGTCTTCTAAACACATGAGAAAGACTGAAGAAACAATGGAACACTCTGGCTGAGTTTTGATAATTTGTAGCGCGGGGCGAATGGTATGTTGGGTAGTGTGGACGGCTCCAGAAACCATGCCATCGGCATCCCCACTATAGACCATGAGTGTACCAAAGTAGGAGACATCCATGATTAAGTCTTTAGCCATATCAAGGCTAAGATTTTTATGTTTGCGGCATTCATAGAGGGTTTCGGCATAGCGATCGAAGTTTTCACTTATGGCAGGATTGATAATTTGGACTTGGTTTAAATCTAGGCGAATATTATGTTTTTTCAGGGTTTGTTCAATGCTTGAGAGGCTACCTAAGAGAGTAATATTCACTAAACCTTGGGATAACAGGACACTCGTCGCCTGCAATATCCGAGGATCGTTGCCTTCTGGAAGAACAATATGGCGTTTTTGGGCTTTGGCCTGTTGTACCAAGTTGTAGGTAAACATTTTCGGGGTCATGCCCTTGATTTTTATGCCTTCAATACGCTCTTCTAGTTCTTGTAAGTTAACGTAGCGATCGAAGGTTTCTATCGCCACATGGATTTTTTCGCGATCGCCACAGGTGAGGGAAATATGTAGATCGTGAATGGCTGAAGCCGTCGTATAGGTATCGCTTTCGACGCATAAAATAGGCGGTGGATCGGGTAAACCATCCAGGAGTTTGGCAATCACTCGGTGGGGTTGAATACCACAGGAAAGAACTAAACCGGCTAAGTTAGGGTAATTTACGGATTGATCGGCCTGTACAACACCGAGAATGACATCCGAGCGATCGCCAGGAGTTATGGCTAGATTACCCTCCTTTAAACGCTCAAGGGCATGTTGCACTTGCATCGCGGCGACCACGTACTTGTTGGCTAGGTTATTGAGCCGTTTATGTCCATATAGGACTTCAGCATTCAGTTGTTCCACAATATCTCGCATCCGGGGACTACTGAGCCGACGGTCGTAGGGAATGACTGAAACTAAGCTTTCGGGTAAATCCAATTCTTTCACCAAACTGGCTTTGAGCGTATCCACCCGATCCGGTTGGGCTAAGTTCAGAATTACCCCAACCACATCGCATTCCTTTTCCCGATACACATCCAGGGGCAGTTGTACAGAATTAATGGCTTCTTCTGGGGTGCGATCGCTGGCCTTACCCACAATTAAGACGGGACAGCCTAAATTTTTGACAATTTCTACATTCAGGTCGAATTCAAAAGCTGCTTCTTGGCCTTTGAAATCTGAACCTTCACAGACCACAAAATCATATTTCTTTTCTAATTGTTTATAGCGTTCAATAATCCGATCCAAGAGGTCATCTAAATGATGATGACTCAGTAAATCCGTCGCTTCCTGCAAGTATAAGCCAAAGGCATCTTCTGGAGATTGTTTTAGCCTAAAATGGGTGAGAATCAGTTTAATATCATCATCAATCTCCCCCACTTCGGGTTTACGAATGATGGGGCGAAAAAATCCAATATTGCTCGTTTTCCGGGATAAGCATTCAATTACCCCTAAGGAAACAAGAGCTTTTCCACTGGCGACTTCTGTTGTACTAACGTATAAAGAATGGGCCATCGTCTACTCACCTTAAATATTGCAAAAGAAAAAGAATGGATGCTAAGTTCCAGGCCGCGATCGCAGCGCGCTTTCTAGATGGGAGCGATCGGCTAATTGGTGTAACAAGGGGCCATGGGGGCGCATTTCCACGATGCTCACCCCACCGACTGGCATGGCAATGCGATCGCGAAATCGTCCCACATCAATCCCCAATAACCGGCATAACATAATGCGAATAGTGGCTTTATGGGAGACCACCAGCACATTACCAGAGGAATAACGACCCTCAATTTCCTGGATCGCTACAGACGCGCGTCGGGAAACATCAATACCCTTTTCACCTCCTGTGGGGGCATTCCAGCCTGGATCGGTTAACCAGCGAACATAGTCATCATGATAAGTTTGGTTTATGGTTGCGGGCTGTTCTCCTTCCCATTGTCCGTAATTGAGTTCCTTGAGTCCCTCCCGCAGTTCCATCTCTAGGTTCAGGGTTTGGCACAAGGGGGTTGCTGTGGCGATCGTCCGTTTCATCGGACTCACATAAGCTGCTCTCCAATCCAATTTTGCATAGGCTTGGGCAAACTGTTGAGCCATTTTTTCTCCATCTTCGGTCAACTCAGGATCGAGGACACCACAATAACCTCCCTCTTGACTGTAGGTCGTTTCTCCATGTCTAAGAAAATATAAAGTTAGGTTCATAGGATTAGACGGGTCACAGATGGAATGCTTGTTCCCATTATGTTCTAGCAAGAGAGACTTGGTTTAAAACTACCAAACTCCTTAATTTTTTGATATTAATATCAAGTTAAGTCTCCCTTAAGATGACCCGTCATCTTATTGTTCTATGAAAATCCACTTAACAAGGGGCTGGGGACCTTGGTTCATCAAGGACCGATTCGTAGACTATGGTTGACTTTGGATATCAAAAGTAATTTCGATCGACTGGCGATGGTATTTTGTAATGTAAATTAGCAAGGCATGGATCGGTACGATTAAACCCGTCACTTCCAGCATTTCTTCCGTACTAGCGAGTAATGAATAGACTAGATTTTGCATTCCTCCTGCAATTCTAATCCAGATACTACCCATCATTTCCAATCCTAAAACGCCAAACACGTAAAGACTTCCTGCGGCGATCGTCATCTTTTAAATTTGCCTTGGTAAATGATTGACAAACTTAGAAAAATAATAGATTAATCCCAAAGTGAGAACTCCATAGGGAATCACCCAAACGGCAGAAAAGATAGCTGGTAGATGTTTGCCCACTTCCGGGATGATCATAATTTCGTGAATCTGTAAACCTTCATCTAATGCCATAAAGGCAAAAATAAAATGCAAGACTCTCCAGTAAGAAGCAAATGGAAATTTTTCACGCTTCTCCAGTTGGAAGATGAGCTTAAACAAAAATGAGCAGAACGCCAGCAAGAGTACCGTATATAGAGTGGGAAAGTTCATTTCCCGATCCATATTAAAAATAACCATCCATTCTTGACGATAGTTAAATCCATACTTTGCCAGTTGGATAATGATATTAACCAAACTAAAAAGGAGAAATAAAAAGGTGAGGACTCTGGTAATACTGAATGGAGAAAATGTGTTTTTTATATTCATTGCTGCGAGCAACATACAAGATAGTGCTGACTTGCAATCCCATTTAGTAGCAAGTATTTCTCAAGTAGATTTCTTGACTCTAGAATGTGGAGATTAAGATAGCATATATCTTTTTGATCTTACCTTAAAGTTTTTCAAAAAGCAATATCATTAGAATTCTATATCGCGGGTTGATAGAAGAGGGATAAATTCTAATCTGGGAACCCAAAGGAAATCTTAAGATTTTTGGACTCTGGGGACATTTTGCTTGCAAAGGAGTTTAAGATACCAGAAGTTCAGAAGCATTGCTTGGAACTGAAAAGTGACGGCTCAAAATTGACACAGCTTCAAGTATTTAGCCCTTTCGTTAAGATAGATTAGAATTTATGGTAGCTTCACCTGAAAGACTCAGTCCCCAGGAAAATTTACTCTCCCCCGATGAGTTAAAAAAAATTGATGCCTACTGGCGGGCTTGTAATTATCTTGCTGTAGGTATGATCTATCTGCGAGACAACCCCTTACTAAAAGAAACGCTTAAACCCGAACATATAAAATACCGCCTCCTCGGTCATTGGGGAGCGTCTCCAGCCCTGAGTTTCAGCTATGTTCACCTCAATCGGCTGATTAACAAATATGACCTCAACGCAATCTACCTAGCCGGGCCCGGCCATGGTGCGCCTGGAGTTTTAGGCCCCGTTTATCTGGAAGGAACCTATTCTGAAGTCTATCCAGACAAAAGCGAAGACGAAGAAGGGATGCAGAAATTTTTCAAGCAGTTCTCGTTCCCCGGTCATATCGGCAGTCATTGTACCCCAGAAACACCTGGTTCTATCCACGAAGGGGGAGAACTCGGCTATAGTGTTTCTCATGCCTATGGAACAGTGTATGATAACCCCGACCTGATCGCTGCTGTGGTGGTTGGGGATGGAGAAGCGGAAACCGGCCCCCTGGCGACGGCTTGGCACTCGAACAAATTCCTGAACCCGATCCGGGATGGGGCAGTTCTGCCTATTCTTAACCTGAACGGCTATAAAATTGCTAACCCAACTGTTCTCTCTCGCATCAGTGCAGAGGAACTTGAAAGTTTGTTTATCGGCTATGGGTATACCCCCTATGTGGTTGAAGGCGATGACCCGGCCATTATGCACCAAAAGATGGCCGGAACGATGGAAACTTGTATTAACCACATTCGGGCAATTCAAGAAGAAGCTCGTCGAACAGGAGAAGCTAAACGCCCCCGCTGGCCGATGATTATTCTGCGGACTCCTAAAGGCTGGACGGGGCCGAAAGAAGTGAATGGTCACAAAGTAGAAGGCTTTTGGAGGGCGCACCAAGTTCCCATGGGCGGAATGCACAGTAACCCAGAGCATGTCCGCTTGTTGGAAGAGTGGATGAAGGGCTATAAACCGGAAGAACTGTTTGATGAGAACGGCAAACTGATTCCGGAATTAAAAGAACTGGCTCCAAAAGGCGATCGCCGCATGAGTGCTAACCCGAATGCTAACGGTGGTATCCTCCGCAAAGATCTAAAAATGCCAGACTTCCGGAACTTGGCTGTAGAAATCCCGACACCGGGCACTGTGGAAGTGGAAAACACCAAATTCCTCGGTTACTTTCTGCGGGAAGTTATGCGCGACAACCCAAACAATTTCCGGCTCTTCGGCCCCGATGAAACGGCTTCTAACCGTCTCCATCCGGTCTACGAAGTGAGCAAAAAAGTCTGGATGGCTGACTTCCTCCCCGAAGACCTGGACGGTAGCGAACTCTCTACGGATGGTCGGGTCATGGAAATCCTCAGCGAACATACCCTGCAAGGATGGTTAGAAGGCTACTTACTGACCGGTCGTCATGGACTCTTCCACACTTACGAAGCCTTTGCCCATGTAGTGGATTCGATGTTTAACCAACATGCTAAATGGTTAGATATTTGTAAAAACGAAGTCCCCTGGCGGGCCTCCGTATCTTCCTTAAATATTCTCCTCTCTTCCCTCGTTTGGCGACAAGACCACAACGGTTTTAGCCACCAAGACCCCGGATTTGTAGACCTGGTAACCAACAAAAGTCCCGATGTGGTTCGCGTTTACTTCCCCCCTGATGCCAATTGCTTACTCTCGGTTTCTGACCACTGTTTACGTAGCACCGACTATGTCAATGTGATCATCTCGGATAAACAAATGCACCTGCAATATCTCAATATGGAGGATGCAATTAAACATTGCACTAAAGGGATTGGAATCTGGGAATGGGCTAGTAATGATGACTGTGGCAAAGACCCGGATATGCCGGATGTGATTATGGCTTGCTGTGGGGATATTCCGACGATGGAATCTTTGGCTGCAACTGCTATTTTGCGCGATGAATTCCCGGATCTTAAAGTACGCTTTATTAATGTTGTTGATTTGTTTAAACTGATGTCAGAAGGGGAACATCCCCATGGTTTAAGCGATCGCGACTTTAACAGCCTTTTCACCGTCGATAAACCTGTAATGTTCAACTTCCATGGTTATCCTTGGTTAATTCACAAACTGGTGTATCGCCGCGCTAATCAAGACCGGATTCATGTTCGCGGCTACAAAGAAAAAGGCAACATTAACACGCCTCTGGAATTAGCGATCAATAACCAAGTCGATCGCTTTAACCTCGTCATTGACGTGATTGACCGCGTGCCGAAACTCGGTTCTGCGGCTGCCTATGTCAAAGAACGGATGAAAAATGCCATTATCGAAAACCTCCAATATGCCCGCGCACAAGGCATTGATAAGGAAGAGATCGTCAACTGGAAATGGCCGTATTAATCGTTTAATGTGAATAGGGGCGAAAAGAATTTCGCTCCTTCCTGCCTTTCTTAGAGCTGTTTGATTATAAGCTAAGGTCAGTTTTGGTTAAGGAGGCGATCGTTAGCGATAGTTCGAGAGGAGCAACGGGAGTAGGCTAAAAGTGGGAACTAGAAACCCCTTCTTTGTTCCATCTGTTTCATTTTTATTTGAAATGACAAATAAGAGGGACGATCTCAACGATGAGCCAAAAACAAGCGCAAATTGGCATTACTGGGGGAATTGCGACCGGGAAAAGTACGGTGACTCGATATCTCGAACAACATTATGGTTTACCCGTATTTGATGCAGATCGGTATGCGCGAGAAGCGGTGCAACCGAAATCGCCGGTTTTCCAGCGCATTGTGCAACGATATGGAAAGACTATTGAGTTACCGGAAGGGGGATTAAATCGTCAGCAGTTAGGGGAAATTGTCTTTAGTAATCCCGTAGAGCGGCAATGGTTAGAGGAGCAAATTCATCCTTATGTGCGCGATCGCCTATACTATGACCTCAATCAATCCTCTCCCCAGGATACCCTAGTCTTCTCCATTCCCCTCCTCTTTGAAGCCCAGATGACCGATCTAGTTGAGGAGATTTGGGTGGTCTACTGTTCTGAAGCGCAACAAATAGAACGGTTAATGCGCCGCAATCACTTGACTTTAGAACAAGCGCAGATCAGGATCAACTCTCAAATGCCCTTAGCTGAAAAATGCCAGCGAGGAGATCGCCTGTTAGATAACTCTTCGACTGAGTCCGAATTGTTTCAACAAATCGATCGAATCCTCCAGTCCAACTTTTAATCGATAGGATAGCGGCGATCGCCAGTTTTCGGTTACAGTAAAATATAATTCAATCACCCTAACATAGGTAAACAATTCAATCACGGATGGACAAGGATTTAGACCCTACTCTACAACCCTGGGAACAGGAACTCAACGCCACTCTAGAGCAGATACAAAGCCTAGCTGCTACACATCAAAAGGATGCCGTTACCCTATTAGCTATTCTTCGCAGTCTCGAAGAAATGCATCGTTATATTCGAGAAACCTGGTTTCAAGACTCCCTTCCCAATAACCGTCAAGCCTTGTATACCCTCCTGCGAGACATGGAAACCGAAGGAGGATGGCCCTATATTAGTCGAGTACAGTTACAAACGATTCTCAGAGTTTGGTTTCAAGCCGAGGTCGTCCGCAATTTACCGAAATCCTTAGAGTCTGAACCTCTAGATGAACCATAATGCGTTTATTCCCCATTCCCTATTCCCGATTCCCTAATGAAAATCACGACCTTAAACGACATCCCTCAAGAAGGCGTTTCGCATAATGCCAATATCCGTAAACAAGTCATGTTACGTATTGGGGACTTACCCCATTTAACCAACTTTTCCCAAGCCAAATTTCCCCCTGGAGAAGTCGCGAATAGTCACGCCCATCAAGATATGTGCGAAGTTTTTTTTATTGAATCTGGCACAGGGATTATTACCGTAGATAACCAGGAGTATGCCCTTTCTCCAGGCACTTGCATTGCCATTAATGTTGGAGAAATTCATGAATTACGAAATACCGGTTCAACGGAATTAGTAGTGACCTATTTTGGCTTAAGAGTTCCCGTTTCTGAATCCTGACATTTAACCTCATCCAATGCCTGTTGCATAAATTGAGTAAATAGCTTAACCTTCTTAGAAATGCTCGAACTTATGGGATACACGACATATAACGTCAATTCTGGAACTTTATAGTTCGACAAGAGAACTTGTAAATTTCCTTTCCTTAAATCTTGTTCGACAATAAAGTTGGGCAACATTACAATTCCCAATCCATTGACAGCCGCATCTCGCAAAACCTCTCCATTGTTAGAACAAAAGACCCCATCAATAGAAATAAGTCCTTCTTCTCCTTCATAAATGAAGGGCCAACGTTCCCCAGTTGCCAAATATCCATAATGCATACAAGAATGTTTTTTTAAGTCTTCAATCTCAGTCGGAATCCCTCTGTTATTTAGGTAACTAGGAGCTGCACAAATGACGCGAGGAATAGTGGTAATGGGGTGAGCAATCAAACTTGGAGATTTTAAAGGTAAGCTAATGCGAATAACCAGATCGTAACCTTCAGCGATCGGATCTACAAAACGGTCTTCTAACGTCAATTGGATTTTAACCTGTTTATATTGAGTCATAAATTCAGCTATTTTTGCACTTAAAAAGGAGAGACCAAAAGACATCGGAGCATTGATTTTCAGATTTCCTTTCGGTTCAGTCTGTTGCTCAGAAATACTGAATTCTGCTTCTTCTAAGCGATGAAGAATATCAAGACAGCGTTCATAAAATGCTTGACCATTATCAGTCAGTGTAACTTGACGCGTTGTACGGTAGAGCAATGGCACTCCCAAATACTTCTCTAAAGCAATCACCAGCTTATTCACTGCTGAACGCGAGAGCTGCATTTTTCTCGCCGCCGCAGCAAAGCTACCTTCTTCAACGACTTGTGTGAATGCATGTATACTTTCAAACTTATCCATTAGACCCTGAATTGTAAACAAAATAGAGACAATGTGTCTCTAAAATACTATATTGTCTTTTTTAGAGAACCATTTTATGATGATGGTGGCTGGTACAAAATTCATCTGCTTGTGTAGCAGACCCTCATTAATCACTTAACGACCCATTACTTTGTAAAAATCGAGCTAATGTTATTTAGCTTGATAGCACCGCTATGTTGTCTCAATCCGTAATCAATAATCATGCCTGATTCTTATCAATACAAACGCCTATCTAAAGATGATGCCGTCGTTCTACTCATCGATCATCAAGCGGGTTTAATCTCATTAGTCCAAGATTATTCACCCAATGAATTTAAGAATAACGTTTTGGCTTTAGCCGAATTAGCTAAATTTTTTAATCTCCCAACCATTCTAACCACCAGTTTTGAAAATGGCCCCAATGGCCCTTTAGTTCCCGAAATTAAAGAATTTCATCCCAATGCCCCTTATATTGCTCGTCCCGGTCAAATTAATGCTTGGGATAATGAAGACTTTGTGAAAGCCATCAAAGATACCGGTCGTAAACAACTCATTATGGCGGGAGTTGTGACAGATGTTTGTGTGGCTTTTCCTGCTTTAAGTGCCCTGGAAGAAGACTTTGATGTTTTTGCGGTAACTGATGCGTCTGGTACATTTAGCAAAGATGTGCGAGATGCAGCATTATTGCGGATGCAAGGAGCTGGGGTACAAATGATGAATTGGTTTAGTGTCGCCTGCGAACTCCATCGCGACTGGCGCAATGATATTGAAGGTTTGGGTGCTTTACTCTCCAAGTATATTCCCAACTATCGAAATTTAATGACCAGCTATTTTGCAACACAAAAATAGATGGATTCAACAATAATTCCAGTTTTCTGATAGATGAATTCGTGAAGCATTAAACCCATCAAGAGGAGTTTGACTCAATGGATACTTTACAGGCGATTTATCAACGTCGTTCAGTTAAAAATTACGATCCCAATCATAAACTGACTCCAGAAGAAGAGGGGAAACTTCTGGAAGCTATGATTCAAGCTCCAACGAGTTTTAATATTCAACATTGGCGTTTTGTAATTCTTCGAGATTCTGAATTACGTCAAAAAATCCGCAAAGAGTTGGGTAACGATCAAGCACAAATGACGGATGCTTCTTTACTAATTCTGTTTACAGCAGATATGAACGCATGGCAGAAAGCCCCCGAACGCTATTGGCAAAATGCCCCCAAAGAAGTGGCTGATTTATTAGTAGGTTGGATGGGGCCGTTTCATGAGGGACGGGAATGGCTACAGCGAGATGAGGCTCAACGCTCCATTGGTATGGCAATGCAAACTTTGATGTTAGCGGCTAAAGCAATGGGCTATGATTCTTGCCCGATGATTGGCTTTGACATTGAGAAAGTTGCAAAACTGATTAATTTACCCGCAGACCATGTTATGGGGCCAATGGTTGCGATTGGCAAAAAAGTTAAAGAACCTTGGCCAAAACCGGGACAATTGCCGTTGAGCGAATTAGTGATCGAAAATAAGTTCTAAATAGTTTGAGTTCGTTTAAAATTGATAAAGGACTTCACTCAAATTTTCGACCCGATTATTTTTGATCGTAATGCCCTCGTTGAGGAGTAATTCCTTTTTACGAGGTACTCCTAAGCGATAATTACCAATTTCGCCATTGCTTTTGACCACTCTATGACAAGGGATGACAATCGGATTGTCATTACGAGCCATCGCATTTCCCACTGCACGATAGGCTTTAGTATTGAGGGCTTTTGCAATTTCTTTATAGGTTGTAACTTGACCTTGGGGGATTTTTGTTAAAAGTTCATAGCACTTTTGATGAAAACTAGGCGTTTGATTTTTCATGCTGTTGATCTGGCTCCGAATAATCTCCTGAATATTTGATTCAATATAGCACTAATCACCAAGGATTGTAACGGACAAGAGATTGCCTAACCCTAAAAGGTCAGCCTAAAATAACCTCTGAAAACGATCCCCTTGATGCGTGATGATTATTCGACCTCTAGAACAAGCTGACTGGCCAGCAACTTGGCAAATTATCAAGCCTGTATTTCGTGCAGGTGAGACCTACAGCTTTGCAACTAATATTACAGAAGAAGAGGCATTTAAAGTTTGGGTTGAAATGCCAGTAGTCACCTGCGTTGCAGAAAATTCAGATGGGTTAATACAGGGAACTTATTATCTAAAAGTCAATCAACCCGGACCGGGTTCTCATGTTTGTAATTCTGGCTATATTGTAGCAGAAGCAGCTCGTGGGAAGGGCATCGCTTCTGCTCTGTTCAAACATTCTGAGGCAGAAGCTGTAAGACTCGGATTTCGGGCGATGCAATACAACTTTGTGGTGTCAACAAATACGGTTGCTGTTCGACTCTGGCAGAAACTGGGCTTCGAGATTGTGGGGACATTACCGGAAGCGTGTTTACATCCATCACAAGGCTTTGTTGATGTCTATGTGATGTACAAGAAACTTGACCTGTCATCTAACAGTATGACTAACTCATTATGAATCAATACCACAAATTCCACCGACGGGATTTTTTTAAATGGGCTTTAGCCGCAGGATTTTCGACGTATCTATTAGATAAAGGGAAATCATGGGGACAAAACCCTACTGATACGAGTCAAAAAGCCGATCTAATTCTTTATAATGCCCGGATTGCTACCCAAAACGATCGCCGCTCCTTTGCTGAAGCTGTTGCAATTAAGGGTAACCGTTTTCTGGCAGTGGGTACGGAAAAGGAAGTGATGGCTTATCGCGGCGATCGCACCCAAACCATTAATCTGAATCGTCGCACCGTCATTCCCGGCTTAAATGATAGTCATACTCACTTAATTCGGGGGGGGTTAAACTATAACATGGAACTGCGCTGGGATGGTGTGCCCTCCCTCGCGGATGCCCTGCGAATGCTCAAAGAACAAGCCGCTAGAACCCCTGCCCCTCAATGGGTACGGGTAATTGGTGGGTGGAGTGAATTTCAGTTTGCCGAACGCCGGATGCCGACATTGGCAGAAGTTAATGCGGTATCGAGAGATGTACCCGTATTTATTCTCAATCTATACAATCGTGCCCTGCTCAATGGGGCTGCATTACGCGCTCTAGGGATAGACCGCAATACCACACCCCCTCCCGGTTCAGTCATTGAAAAAGATCGCAATGGTAATCCGACAGGAATGCTGATTGCCAAACCCAATGCGGCCATTCTTTATGCAACAATCGCTCAAGGGCCCCTATTAAGTTTAGACGATCAAATCAACTCCAGTCGTCACTACATGCGGGAAATGAACCGTTTGGGGATTACCAGCGTTATTGATGCGGGTGGTGGAGGACAAAATTTTCCCGATGACTATCAAATCATTGACCACCTTCACAAAGAAGGATTGATGACCGTTCGGGTCGCTTATAACCTATTTACCCAAAACCCAGGGGCAGAGAAAGCCGATTTTGAACGCTGGATTAACATTGCCAATCCGGGACAAGGAGACGATTTTTATCGCCTCAATGGTGCAGGAGAAATGTTAGTCTTCTCGGCCGCAGATTTTGAAGACTTTACCGAACCTCGTCCCGATCTCAATCCCAATATGGAAGCCGAACTTACAGAGGTAATTCAACTTCTGGCTGCTAATAAGTGGCCGTTCCGACTCCACGCCACCTATAATCAATCAATCTCGCGATTTTTAAATATATTTGAGAGAGTGAACCGCGAAATTCCCTTTAATGGAATGCACTGGATTTTAGATCATGCGGAGACGATTAGCGATCGCAATATTGAGCGAGTCAAAGCGTTGGGCGGTGGTATTGCCTTTCAACACCGGATGGCGTATCAAGGGGAATACTTTCTTGACCGATATGGCGTGGAGGCTGCTAATCGTACCCCCCCCATTAAAAAAATCATGGCCATGGATGTGCCAGTATCCGGGGGAACAGACGGCACGCGAGTTGCCAGTTATAATCCTTGGGTCGGTTTATATTGGCTAGTAGCCGGCAAAACTGTTGGCGGCACAACCCTTTATTCTGAAGCCAACCGCCTCGATCGCATGGAGGCTTTAAGGTTATATACCACTGCTGCCGCTTGGTTCTCCAATCAAGAGGGAAATAAAGGCGCAATTATGCCCGGTCAATTGGCAGATTTAGCCGTTCTATCAGAAGACTTTTTCTCTGTACCCGAAGAGAGAATCAAACATCTTGAATCCGTGTTAACCATTGTCGATGGTCAACCCGTTTATGGAAGTGAAGAATTTAGTAACTTATCCCCTCCACCCTTACCCATTAGTCCAGATTGGTCTCCGGTAAAATATTTTGGGGGATATCATAATGATTCTCGGATCAGTGTTATTCCTGCATCTGAGCAGAGGTGGACTTCAGGTATTCACTCACAAAAACGACCCAACTTAAAGTTATCCTCTTTGAATCAACCGGGTAGTCTATCTCAATTTTGGGGAGGTCTAGCTTGCGCCTGTTGCTACTAAGATCAATTAAAAATTAAAATCGAAAAGAAATGCGATCATGACAACAAAACAAAACAAACCTCGAAAAACTTCAGCTTTTCAACACTTAATGAGTGTGCATTGGTGGATGGCGGGCTGTTATCTTATTTTGTTTTGCACTGGGCCAATCATGGCCCGTTTGCCACGAGATCTCCCTGGTCGTAATGCACTCTACGACTTTCATAAATCGATCGCAATTATCTCTCTGATTCTCTTAGCTTGGCGTGTTATCACCTTAGTTCGTGTGTGGGGGAAAAAATATGCCAAGCGCTTTCCCAAAACCACTCCCAAATGGTGGCAGAAGACCCTTTTACACCTGAGCCTGTACATCTTGATGGTGGGGGTTCCCCTGACTGGTTTTTTCTTCTCCAACTCTTTCCAATCCAATGGTGTAAAGTTATTCGGGCTGGTGGTTCCAGATTTGTTTTCCCCCAATGAAGACCGGGTAGAGTTGGGGCGTGCGCTCCACTTTTGGTCATCTTATGGTTTTTTGCTATTCGTTACCAAAGAACTGGGTTTAAAGCCCCGTCCTTTAGCGAAGCGGAGGGCGGCTTTTTTAATTGGTCGCACCATTGAGGAAAATCCATGCTATGATTTATCGCAAGCAAGAACGATAAAACCATGATGGTCTACGAGATGA
>NZ_JAGHZH010000092.1:0-94880 GCF_017746885.1 Roseofilum sp. SBFL
CAAAGCCTTCACCACCGGGCAAGATGTATTCTTTAAGCGTGGAGCATACAACCCAGGCTCTCAGGGAGGGCAGGAGTTAATTGCCCATGAATTAACCCATGTTATGCAGCAGGGAGGAGCTAATCCGCAAACAGCTCAACGCAAACCAGCAAACCGTTCCCAGTCGCCTGAGCAAGTACAGACTCGTGTCAGAAGCTCAAGCTCTCCAGTCGTGCAACGTTATGCTAATTTTACCTCCCAGCTTAACGGACTCGAACCAGCACCCAAAAATGACGTAGACCCCCATAGTGCAAAACGAGATGCATTAACAGCATTGCAGGGGTATCTTGGCAGTCAAAATGGGGCGATTGTAGTCAAGGGGAGCGGCGATAGATTTGCTTGGGCGAGTGAACAGATAATCGAACATTCTAATGAACAACTAGAGGCTGGCGGATCTTTTGTTACCTTAAAACAAGGGAATGTATTCTCTAAGCAAAGTCATTTAAATACGGCTTACAATCAAGAGCTACCCAATCTTTACGAGATCAAGCCCATATGGAACCCACGAGAAGAGGCTCAAAGTAAGGATAACGTACACTATCGCACCCAGCAACAGAACTTGGGGAACCCAGTACCTGCGCCCAAAGAAGAAAAGCAGATTGATGACAATGATGAAAATCATGAAAATGTGGCTCCTCAAAATGGCTCAGATATGGCTCCTCTAGCTCCTCTAGCTCCTCTAGCTCCTACAGCTCCAATGCCTAACAATGGTCTTCCTCAGCAACAAGAAATACGCCATGTAGAGCTTAATGAGCAGAGTATCATCAACAGTACTCTGGAATTATGGAAAGATTGCCGCAAATCCTCTGGTGCTGTAATGGGATCTCAACTAGAGAGAGAAATACGATATGACACTAGCCCTCCCGATGAAAAACAACAAGAGGACTTGACTCCAAAGATCATCAAAAAGTACAAGTCGGACATGCCAGAATTGATGCTTTCCAAGATCAATTTCGATTTGCTTAAGGCATGGTTCAAAACATATCCAAGACCTAATCAAGAACAGGCTAAAAAAATGGTTCAGCGTCTGATGCCTCCTGTGAAACCGGAGAAGGAAGATCAAAAATCGTATGATAAGAGGCTGAGGAAATGGAAGAGGAGGAATAAAAACAAAATCTCGGCTGACGATGTTTATTTTGGGCTAGACGATGAAGAGCAAGACCAATTCAACGAGCATCATGGTATGGGTAAGTATGCTCTCCCTGATGTAGGAGAGGGTTACGTTATTATATCTGGGCAAAGAGCAACAGGTTTTGACACACACCACAAATATGCAGATAAAGGTAAGGCTTACATCTTTCCTTATCACTGGGGAGGAGTCGTGGCACAAGATGGTAATGATCGATTAACTTTAGAGGCAGCATCTGAGGGAGATGAACATGCCATAAAAGAAGGTTGGACATTTGAGCTTTATGGTACGGAAGAGGGTCAATCGTTTCACGAAAAACATGCTGCTACCGGAAGGTATGGTAACATGCATCAAACGCTCCGAGTATACAAGCCCACAGAGAGGAACAAACAGAACCAATTAGACGTTCCAGTCATGGGAGGAGGTGGACTTGCACCTATAGCACCTGTGCCTGGAATCCCTGCGCCTATGGCACCTGTGCCTGGAAATAATGATAACCTTCCTCGCGTCGCTCCTATGCCCAAACCTCCCATGGCTCCTAAAAACGAGCAGGAGTAAGTAAAGGAGGTCAGATGGGTAAGGGTCTTTAATCTGTTGAATTCAGGCTAATATACCCTGTCTTTTTCCGTGCATAAAATAGTTCTTGTAACTATGAAGGAGTTCATGCAACCTAACCGTGTTAAATCTAGCATTTTAGAAACCCATCAGCGCTTCTCTCAATCCTTGCTGTGGCGGTTTCAACGCGAGTTTTTCAACCAAGAGGGGGTGCAAGCATGGAATACAGGAAAAGTCCCCCACTATGTCACGAGCAACCCCTTTATCGCGAATGCTTATGGAAAAGTGGTACTGGGTTTTCTGCGTGACTGTGTGCAACATCCCCAAGATCAAATTGATTTTAGTCAACCGGTCTATATTGTAGAGTTAGGGTCTGGATCGGGTCGATTTGCCTATCACTTTCTGAAGCAATTTTTTACGTCCCATTTTAACTCGGCATTGCGAGCAATTCCGGTCAAATATATTATGACGGATTTAGCCGAGCAAAACCTAGAATTCTGGGATACTCACCCTTCATTACACCCGTTTATCGAAAAAGGATTGCTGGATTTTGCGCGATTTGATATTGAAGAGGATGTCACTCTTAGCCTACGGCATTCTGGAGAGGTTTTGTCTTCTGAAACGATCAAAAATCCTCTGATTGTTTTTGCTAATTATTTCTTTGATAGTATTCCCCAAGATCTATTCTCGATCCAAGGGGGGAAACTCTACGAAACGTTGCTGACGGTTACTGCTCCTGAAGCGAATCAGGATCTGACGGATGCTGCTTTACTGGACAATCTGGATATTACTTACGAAGATGCAGAAATTGATGCCGATCGCTATTACGAGAATCCGGCGTTTAACCAAATTTTACAGGATTACCAAACTTATTTAGGGGATACCACGCTCTTATTTCCCTCTGTGGGTTTGCAGGGGATGGAGAATTTGCAGAAACTGAGCCGCGATCGCCTGCTTCTGCTCTCTAGTGATAAAGGTTACGGTTCTGAAGAACAGTTGCAAAAGCGACCCAGACTGAAACTCTCCTTTCATCAAGGTTGCTTTTCCCTGATGGTGAACTATCCAGCGATCGCCCGATACACGGAATATGAAGGGGGTATGGCTCTGCTTCCCCATCATAAATCCCGCAGTATTGTGATTGGTGCGTTTCTATTTGCACCAGAGATCGAGTGTTTTGTCGAAACATCCCATGCCTATCAAACGGCGATTGAAGAATCGAGTCCCGATGACTTTTTTGTCCTCAAAAAGGCGATTGAACCCCATTTTGATAGCCTCACCCTAGAGCAAATTTTGACCTATTTGCGCTTCAGTCATTGGGACACTAAGCTCTTTTTCGGCTGCTTTGATACTCTCATGCGACAAGTTGAAAGTGCCTCCGAGGTCTTACTCCAAGAGCTAACCCGTGCCATTCACCAGATCTGGGAAACCTATTACTTTATTGGCGAACCGGAAGACTTACCCTTTCATTGCGCCATGTTACTGTATAAAATAGAAGCTTACGATCGGGCGATCGCCTTTCTACAATATTCCCTCTACTTCTACGGTGAAGATCCAGGCATGTATCATAACCAAGCCCAATGTTATTGCAAACTGCAACAGTGGAATAGGGCATTAGAGGTACTCGATAAAGCTTTGGCACTGCATCCAGAATTTACAGCAGCACAAGAATTAAAACAACAGATAGAAGGCGAGAACTTGAAAAAAATGTAAAAATTGTGCCATCTGGACTCAGCAAAATTATAACCGAGGATTAATGTCATTTTAAAGTTGGGTTGCTTCAATAATAGAGCGCGATCGAACAATTGCTTGGGTGCTGACTAGGCTGAACTGTTCTTAAACATTTTCACTGATTTTCCTGTGATGACTTTACCTCGCCCCATTTCCTCTGCTTCCCCTCAAGTTCCTCTACGTTGGGTTCTCGTGGTTCCCTTTGTCCTGCAAATTTTTGCGGCTGTAGGATTAACGGGGTATCTCTCCATTCGCAATGGACAACAAGCAGTGAATGAAGTCACACAGCAGCTCCGGAGCGAAGTCTCCAGTCGTATTCAAGAACGGTTAGACTCCTATTTAGAAAGCCCTCATTTGGTGAATGCTCTAACGGCTAAAGCCATTCGTCGCTTCAACTTGTGGAATGTAGAAGACATGAGTGCCATGGAAGGCTATGTTGCCGAGCAACTGATTCAATTTCCAAATCTCAGTTATCTGGGATTTGGTGGAGAGGAACAGGAATTTGCCGGAGCAGGACGAAACAATGATGGATCTTTAGTGACTTATTTGACCGATCGTAGCACCAATTTTGTCAACACGGTTTATGAGGTTGATGCTGAAGGAAACCCTGGTGAATTTATTGAAGAAAAGCCAAATTATAATCCCACAATTCGCCCTTGGTATCGAATCGCAATAGAAGCCAACCAAGCAGTTTGGACAAATATTTATTTAACGTCCGAGAAACGTCCTGTTTTTTCTGCGGTGGAACCGTTTTATGATTCCCAAGGAATCCTACGAGGAGTCTTGGTTGTCGATTTGAGTCTTTGGCATATTAGCGAGTTTCTGAGAGAGTTGAAGATTGGCAAAACAGGACAAGCATTTATCATTGAACGCAATGGCTTTTTAGTTGCTTCATCCAATCCGGAACAACCTCCGGTTAATGAAGAGGGAGAACCGCAACGTTTACCAGCTTCTGAAAGTCGTAATGAACTGATTCGCTTTAGTGTCGCGTCTCTAAAAGATGAATTTAGTCGTTTAGAAGCAATTACAGAAACCAGACAACTCAAGTTTACAATGAATGACCGTCCGCAACTGCTGCAAGTTACTCCAGTTACAGACGATCGCGGATTGGATTGCTTAATTGTTGCCATGATGGGCAGTGAAATACAAGTTAAAAGTACCTTTGGAGCTGGAAGTACCTTTTGGTTTGATGTTGATTTTCCAGTGTCTACAGAATGGGTGAGTAGTGCCACCGTTTCAGAACAGGGGAAAATTATAGGCTATTTGGGAGAGCCAAAGAAAATCCTCGTTGTAGACGATCGCCCCGTCAATCGAAGCGTAGTCGCAGAAGTCTTAAAACCCCTAGGATTTTCGATTGATGAAGCGGAGAATGGGGAAGAAGGATTAGAGCATTTACAAGACTTTCAACCCGATTTAGTGATTACAGATATTGTCATGCCAATCTTAGATGGGTATGAATTCGCTCGACAAATCCGCACACATCACTCAAAAGAGTTACCTATTTTAGCCGCTAGTGCCAGTGTATCCCTAGCCGATCAAAGTTTAGCGATCGCCGCCGGATGTAATGATTTTCTAGAAAAACCGTTGGATTTACAAACACTACTGATTCGCTTACAGAACTATCTGCAACTGAGTTGGATTTATGAAGAGACTCAATCTGCACCAGAAACTCCAGTCGAAGATCTCAACATTCCCTCTGAATCAGAAGTGGCTCTTCTCTATCAAGCGACCAAAATTGGAGACATTGAAGCCATAGAAGAGAGAGTTCAACACTTAAAAGAGCAAGATTCCATCTATGACGTATTCTGCGATCGCATTCTAGCTTTAGCCAATGAGTTTGATGACGAAGGAATCCTCAAGTTCCTGGACTCGGTAGGTTGCCTGCAAAACTAAGTCACGATCGCTCTACTCAAACTCAAGTGTTTAGGTTTGAGAAAATAAAGATAAAATAGAAGAAGCCACTCCATGATAGGGCGATCGCCAACAGGAGAAAAAACTTATGGCACGTGGACAGATGCGAATCAGGAAACGTTCAATCCTTTCATCTCCAGGTAAAGGTAAAAAAGTCCGCACAATGCAAGCCCAGTTTAATACCATCCAACGAGAAGGCAATCAAGATACTGCCATGAGGAAAGATTGCCCCCTAGTGTCTCATGGCAATATCCTACAACGGATTATGGAGCGAGAGGCCCGGCAACACGTTGTCCAGCGAGATAATGAAGGTCAAGAACAACAATCGGTCAATCTCTACCCCACAGGCAAAGGAGAACCCCTACCGAATGAAATTGTAGACAACTTTACCCAGCAAGGCCATCCAGAAGTGGCAAAAGCTGAAGTTCATGTCGATGATGTTGCCACCCAAAGCATCGGCGCTCAAGCTTACACCACCCAGAAAAAAGATATTGTCGTCCAATCAAGCGTAGCCAAAGACCCTAAAGTATTGACCCACGAGGCAACCCATGTAGTACAACAACATAACATGGATGTGCAACCCACCATTCCCAACACTCCCATCAACGATACCTTAGAAAAAGATGCCCAAGATAACGAAAAACGAATCAGTCAAAATCAACCCGTTTCCGTACAACTCAAACACCAGAATAACAATAGTTCCGGTTCCCCAATGATCCAACGTCGGGTAACAGCCAGCACGTTTCCAGAATTTTTACACGATCAACACCAACTACAAAATCGTGCCCAAAGCTTGAATCCTGACGAACATTACACCACCGTGGGATTTGAACATGAATTTGCTCAAATGGAAGATGGTCCTTTGCAAGGTTTAACCCATGTTGAGGTGGGAGAATCCCACGAAAGTATGCCCTACACAGGTATCAACTTTAAGTTAGAAACCGATGCAGCCGATGCCCTAGAACTGGTAAGTCCCCCCTTCTTTGTAGAAACCCTAGAACCCGGTAGTACCATTCCCGTCCCTGAAGATGTCCAAAAAATTAATCGCATGATTACTACTCAGTTACAAAGTACGGTTGTTAGTGGCTCAACAATTGGGGACTTTACTAAAACGATGAAAAGCTCTTCAAACCTCAACTTTAGCTTAAAATGGAGACCCTCAATTAAAGCAGAAAACAAAAGCGGTGATAATAAACGCCGGTTTTTTAGCCGGAAAGAACGACGATGGTTTAGATTTGATTGGAAAAAGGGATTCCGCAAGGTAATTCCTGGAATTCACCTCAAACCCTCAAGTAAAAATGGTGGGATTTCTGCCCAAGCGAACATTGCTTTAGGCGGTAAAGATATTGGAAAAATCACCGAACTGATGCAAGCTCCAGAGTCTTCATCCATTGACAAAGCGGCAGCATTTGGGAAAATACAAGTCGCGATCCAAAACAAACTCTTGGAAAAGGCACAAACTTTACAAGAAGGCCCCTTAACCCATGAAATGGTAATTTTTATTAGACAACTGGCTCGAACCCTAAGCGGGATCTTTTCTGTCCCTTCTCAAAGCAAGCAACTCGCGGCAAAAGGGAAGAACACTAAAATGTTTACGAGGGAAGCTAGGCAATATTGGAGAGGCTATGGCGATAGTGAAGGAGATAAAAAAGAGAAAAAATATGCTCAAAAGTTTCAGGATGCCCGTCACGCTTCTAGCTATGTTAAAGATGTACAAGACGTTTGGGTCAAGGATACGATTATGAATTTTGGATTGGGCATATTGAAGCCTGGTGATTGGGCAAGTGTTCTACAAATTATCAGTGATGATTCAGTTCGCACTATGGTCTCCTCAATTGAACAAGATGATGGTCTGATGGGAGATATGAAGAGGGAATATCCTGAAGCCTTCAAAAAAGACCGGGGAATTGGTCAAAAGATGATCGCTGCCCTAAATCAAATTGTTGGTGATATTAACAGCAATAACCTGACCCAAAAAGAAGATGTATCGGGACTCTATTTAGGCCCAGAGCAACAGCCAGGTTTTCTATCCCATGACCCCAAATACATTGGTGTTCGTCAAGATACTTATTTACCCGGCAGTAAAGTTCGTTTGCCCAACAGTGATAAACGTACCCATGTTTTGGAAACTCGACGAAATATTGATAATTTTATTGGGAAAATAGATACGTTAAACACAACCAAAGCCCCCTTAGCACCTTTGGCCCCGATCCCCGTTACCAATAATCCAGAACAGGACAAAGTAAAACTAAGGAAGCGATACCCAATAGGTTCGTTTATTCGATACAGAGCTGCCGATCGGGTGAACAGAAGGGGTCAAAATCATAGTGTTGATTGTTTAGCTAAAGTGGTTAGATATGGCCATAACGACCAAGGCACTCAATACCAAATAGCCGTAAAAGGACTTCGTTTTGTAGAATCTAAAACTTTCCAGTTGGTTAGTAATGATTTTTATGATTATGGCTCATCTAATTTTACAGTGTATCCAGAAGATTTCAATGTTGAAGAACAAGGTAGAACTCATTTCCGAATGCATTTTATTCAACAAGAGGCAGTTCTAAGCAGTTAGGAATTCATGATGGCCAGTGATGGGTCGCATTATTGCTCAGGAAAGAATCAGGGTTTGACCCCCTTTTTCAGAAACTGAACAGAAGAAGGAGAATGACCTTAACAGTCATCCTTAAGCCTCCCTTAATAGGGAGGATACCAAAATTTAGCTAAAGGAAATACAGCACCATCCTCCCAAACCCGTAAAATAACTGTTGGCCATTGGCTGTTGCGTCTTGCCTCTATAGTAGGCTGGCTTGGCGGCAGGTCACTGGTAACTGAATAATAGACCTCTTGCATAAGTGGGCAGAACATGAATAGTCATGCAGTAATCATCTATTCTTATGACTATTGCCTATTGCTTATTGCCTCTTGCCTGACTTCTGCAAGAAGTCTAATCTCTCTTCGCACTCTAAAACTCAAGAACTATGCCCCGTCGCAACGATATTAAAAAAATTCTTCTCCTCGGTTCTGGTCCGATTGTCATTGGCCAAGCCTGTGAATTTGACTATAGTGGCGTACAAGCGTGTAAAGCGCTACGCTCCGAGGGATATGAAGTGGTGCTGATTAACTCCAACCCAGCAACCATCATGACCGATCCAGAAACGGCAGAGCGGACCTATATTGAACCGCTAGTGCCTGAAATTGCTGAGAAAGTGATCGCCCAGGAACGCCCAGATGCTCTATTGCCGACGATGGGCGGGCAAACGGCGCTCAACTTGGCGGTTAACCTGGCGAAAAATGGCACACTGGAGCGTTATGGGGTGGAACTGATTGGAGCCAAACTTGAGGCAATTGAAAAGGCAGAAGACCGACTCTTGTTCAAGGAAGCGATGCAGCGCATTGGGGTAAAAGTGTGCCCGTCGGGAATTGCCAACACCCTGGATGAGTCCAAACAAATTGCAGCCGAGATTGGGGTGTATCCCCTGATTATCCGCCCAGCGTTTACCCTGGGGGGAACCGGGGGCGGTATTGCCTATAACCAAGAGGAATTTGAGACGATGGCCCAGTATGGGCTAGATTGCTCGCCCATGTCCCAGATTCTGATCGAACAGTCGTTGATTGGCTGGAAGGAGTACGAGCTGGAGGTGATGCGCGATTTGGCGGATAATGTGGTGATTATCTGTTCGATTGAAAATATTGACCCCATGGGGGTACATACGGGGGATTCGATTACGGTGGCTCCAGCACAGACGCTGACGGATAAGGAGTATCAGCGCCTCCGAGATGCGTCGATCTCCATTATTCGTGAGATTGGGGTGGAAACCGGTGGCTCGAATATCCAATTTGCAGTCAATCCGGTGGATGGGGATGTGATTGTGATTGAGATGAATCCCAGGGTATCGCGCTCCTCGGCTCTGGCTTCTAAGGCAACAGGGTTCCCGATCGCCAAATTCGCCGCTAAACTGGCAGTCGGCTATACTCTCGATGAGATTCCCAACGATATTACCCAGAAAACACCGGCTTCCTTTGAACCGACCATTGATTATGTGGTCACCAAGATTCCCCGGTTCACATTCGAGAAGTTCGCGGGAACGGAGCCGATTTTAACGACGCAAATGAAGTCGGTGGGCGAAGCGATGGCTATTGGGCGCACGTTCTGCGAGTCGTTCCAGAAGGCCCTGCGAAGTCTAGAAACCGGAAGAGCCGGTTGGGGTTGCGATAAGTCCGAGGTACTGCCCAGTTTAGAGTCGATTCGCCAGGGTTTGCGGACACCGAATCCCGATCGCATATTCACCTTGCGTCATGCCCTGATGGCTAAGATGTCGCTGGATGAGGTGTACGAGCTGACAGGAATTGACCCCTGGTTTTTGGACAAGTTTAAACAACTCTTGGACGCGGAGAAGTTCTTGAAGCGTACGCCCCTGTTAAGTATCAAGACCGACGAGATGCGGGAGGTTAAACAATTGGGATTTAGCGATCGCCAAATTGCCTTCGCCACGTCTACCAATGAAACTACCGTACGATCGCGCAGACAAGAGTTGGGTATTATACCCGTATATAAAACAGTGGATACCTGCGCGGCGGAGTTTGAAGCCTTTACGCCCTATCACTACTCCACCTATGAACTAGGGGAAACCGAAACCCAACCCTCTGAACGGCGGAAAGTGATGATCCTCGGTGGTGGTCCCAACCGCATTGGCCAGGGGATTGAGTTTGACTATTGCTGCTGTCATGCTAGTTTCTCGTTGCGCGATGCTTCTTTTGAGACGATTATGGTCAACTCGAACCCGGAAACGGTTTCAACGGACTACGATACGAGCGATCGCCTCTATTTTGAACCTCTCACCCTGGAGGATGTCCTCAACATTATTGATTCGGAACAGCCAGAGGGCATCATTATTCAGTTTGGAGGACAAACGCCCCTGAAGTTGGCAGTTCCCCTGCAGAGAGCCTTGGAAGATCGTCCCAAAACTAAGATTTGGGGCACATCCCCCGATTCCATTGATACGGCAGAAGACCGGGAGCGGTTTGAGGCAATTTGCCAGCAGTTAAATATCTTGCAGCCACCCAATGGGATTGCGCGATCGACTCAAGAGGCGATTCGCGTGGCAGGTCGCATTGGCTATCCGGTGGTGGTGCGTCCCTCCTATGTTCTAGGAGGAAGAGCGATGGAGATTGTCTATTCCGATGGCGAACTAGAGCGGTATATGACGACCGCCGTGCAGGTGGAGCCAGACCACCCGATTCTGATTGATAAGTTCTTGGAAGGGGCGATCGAGGTGGATGTGGATGCCCTCTGTGATGCCACAGGTGAGGTGGTCATTGGCGGCATCATGGAGCATATCGAACAGGCAGGAGTCCATTCGGGGGACTCTGCCTGCGCGCTTCCGCCGTTTACGCTCGCCTCATCGGTATTAACGACAATTCGCACTTCGACGGTGGCTTTAGCGAAGGCTCTGAACGTGATTGGCTTGATGAATATTCAGTTTGCGGTGCAGCGCACTTCGGCTCCGCTCAGTGACCGGGTTTATATCCTGGAGGCAAATCCGAGGGCTTCGCGAACTGTACCCTTTGTGTCGAAGGCCATTGGTAAACCTTTGGCTAAGTTGGCTTCTCTCGTAATGTCAGGGAAAACCCTAGCAGAGGTGGGACTGACGGAAGAGATTATTCCACAGCATGTGTCGGTGAAAGAGGCGGTGCTGCCCTTTGAGAAGTTCCCGGGCGCGGATACCTTGTTGGGGCCAGAGATGCGCTCGACTGGGGAGGTGATGGGGATTGACTCGTCGTTTGCGACGGCGTTTGCCAAGGCAGAGGTGGCGGCTGGGGTGCGGCTGCCGTTGTCGGGTTGTGTGTTTGTCAGTTTGAGCGATCGCGAGAAGGAGGCGATCGTTCCGGCGATCGAGGAGTTGATGGAGCTGGGCTTTAGCGTTATGGCGACTGCGGGAACTCGGCGGGTGCTGAGGTCGAAGGGGCTGGAGAATGTGCAACCGATCTATAAGCTCCATGAGGGACGGCCCAATGTCCTTGATGAGATTAAGAACCACAATATCCAATTGATTATTAATACACCTTCTGGTGAAGAGGCCCAGGCTGATGGACGGTTGCTGAGGCGATCGGCTCTGACCTATAAGTTGCCCATTATTACTACGATTGCTGGCGCTAAGGCCACGGCTGAGGCGATTCGGTCTCTGAAGTCTTCTCCCTTGGAAGTGAAGGCTTTGCAAGACCATATTCAGGCTTAGGTTTTGCTCGGTGGCGTGAGGGGTTTAACTATTCTTATTTCTTATAGATAGAATTCATTCCTTACGCTCCCCTGACTTTGCGATCGCCCCGTAGACCCTAGTCTATGGGGTTAATCTTTGGAATAAAATGGGGTTTCCCTATTGCCTTTTGCCTCTTGCCTCCCCTCTCCCCTAAGAAATTTACAAAAATGTTGTAAACAATGCATTTCTTCATAAAGTTCCTGGGTAACCTATGGGGAATCACAACTAGACAAGACCCGGGAGGTATTCCTCTATTCATTCTTAACCAGTAGACGCTAGCTTAAAACAATGTTACAATACTTAACATAATAGAATTCTGGTAGATAACGACAATGACAAGCGAACTCATTTTAGTCACAGCCACATCCGTTATCGGTCTGATCGTTGCCCAACGGCTCATTGAAAACCCATCGGAATCTGCCCCAGAAGCAGAAGTCGTTCCTATCCCTGTCAGAACAGATGAGACAGATAGCGCTATGCGCTAGGAAATAGGCAATAGCAAAGGGTAACAGTTCAAAATACTGTGCATTTTGTCAAGTCCAAAATAGAGCGCCAAGCTCATTGAATAGCACGATTTTTGGACACTTCAAAGAAACAGTGAAACCGGGTATTGCCTTTTGCTAGAGTGCCTTTTACCTCTCCTTACTCCTAGTCCAAGGACTAGCCTTCCTATTGTTGTCAACCCAAGACGCAGACCTATGAAAACCGCCCAAAACCCTACCGATCCCGTTCGTGCTTATCTTCGCGAAATTGGCCGTGTTCCTCTGCTCACTCATGAGGAGGAAATCACCTTGGGTAAGCAAGTGAAGTATTTAACCGATCTTCAAGAAATAAAAGATACTTTAGTCAAGGAAACTGGCCAGGAACCGAGTTTAGAGAAATGGGCATCAGTGGCTGGCGTTTCTGTAGGGGAGTTGCGTCAGTCCATTGCCCAAGGAGAACGAGCCAAGCGCAAGATGGTGGAAGCGAATCTGCGTCTGGTGGTCTCAGTGGCGAAGAAGTATATTAAACGCAATGTAGACTTGTTGGATTTGATCCAAGAAGGAACCATTGGGATGCAACGGGGGGTAGAAAAGTTTGACCCCACGAAGGGCTACCGGTTCTCTACGTATGCGTATTGGTGGATTCGTCAAGCCATTACTCGAGCGATCGCCGAAAAAGGACGCACCATCCGCCTACCGATTCATATTACAGAAAAACTCAATAAGATTAAGAAAGCTCAACGGCAACTGTCTCAAACCTTGGGGCGATCGGCAACCATTAATGAGTTGGCCGAAGAGTTGGATCTGACTCCCAAACAAGTGCGGGAATACTTAGAACGCTCTCGTCTTCCTTTATCCCTGGATTTGCGCGTGGGAGACAACCAAGATACAGAATTGGGTGAGCTTTTGGAAGATACTGGCCCATCTCCAGAAGATTTCACCATGAATACGTCTCTGCGAGCTGAATTAGAGCAAATGATGACAGATTTAACCCCCCAACAACAGCAGGTGTTATCGTTGCGGTTTGGGTTGGAAACCGGTCAATCCATGACCTTAGCCAAAATCGGCGATCGGCTCAACATTAGTCGCGAGCGTGTCCGTCAAATTGAACGGGAAGCTTTAGGTAAGTTACGCAAGCGGAAAGCGGATATGCGCGAGTACATCGCCAGTTAGCGTCTCGATCTCAAGAACGATACGATGTTGCGTCCCTTAATTCTCAACAAAAAGCAAGCTGGTTCTACTGAACTGGCTTGTTTTCTGTTGGAGCGAAATCAAAAGATAATCGGCGATCGCCGTGTCTTCAATGTCTCTCCATCACCCTATCCCCTCGGGTTTTCTTAGAAGTTTTCTTCAGGCGCAAACTTACCCAAATCATGCGCTGGAGAGGCTCAGGGACTTCTGGGTGGAGACCTTCCGATATTTCTTCAAAAGTTTTGATTGCTCCTGGATAGATAAACACTGAGTCTCCTGCTTCAACCAGACAAGCTAAAATGGCTGATTCTTCCAGAAAGTAAGTGGTAACTAGAGCTATTTCTTGACTTTTCTGTTGATTTTCTTGATCGATATGAATGGCTTTCCCTCGATGGAGATAGGCGTAAACAAACCGATTGACGAGATCTTGAAAAGATTGCTCATTTTGATAAAGTTCTTGCAGTTGCTGATAATAAGCTAAAAACTGCGATGTTTTCTCAATTTCTGAAGTTCGTTTGAATTGAAAATTACACTTTTGTGCGTATTGATAAAAATAGCTCTGATTCTGTTTTATAAACTCTTTGCCCGTCTGGAGAGCTGCTTGCAAGGCAGTTTCTGCCGTTGATTGATGTCTGACTTCAAGAGTTAGTCGATAAAGGCTATCTCCAATAATAACGATGCAGCTCCGGAAATTTTCACTAATCCACTCGATGGTAGCTTTAAGCCGCCTGGTGTCCATAAAGTTTTTACTACCTAAGCTAATTAAGAAAACAGAGCTTTGATAATCAGCGAGTGAGTTACGAAGATGGTGAGGAAAGACTTTTGCTAGTCCAGCTTGGTAATGGTACATTGGACTCGTCTTATTCTCGTTTAAACTTAAGGACTTTTGTTTGCAACTAATAGCTTGACTGACTTGGGATTGAATTTTTTTGAGTTGTTCGAGCGAGAATTGATTCCAATCCAGATGGTTTACGATCGTTTCTTGATCTTGGTATTGACTCATTTTAGAGTTAAAGTTATGTGTTATACTTAGAAAGAGAAAAGCTTTAAAAATCCCCCAAAAAAACATCTACAAGGTCTTTCTTGGGGGATTGGATCGGATTGACAGGAGCCTCTGCAAATTGATAATCCAGTATTAACGAGACTTAAACATCAGTTTCAAATAAGGCAAGGCGTAGCCGTTGGCTGGCTTCTTCTAGCTCTGCCATAGATTCCAGACTAACCACAACACTACGTTCAATTCCTAAAATTTTTGCGGCTTTGGCAACGGCTGCTTTTTCTTTCTCATGATAAGTTCCATCAGCACGGCTCATTTTGATAGCTTGGTACAACATCGATCGCCGAAAGTTGAGTGGAAATGTATAGCTAATTCCAGTGAGTAACTCTTCTACACTAACATTTTTCCAGTCGAACTTACGAAGTTCTGCAATATATTCTTCTGAGTTTTCCATGAGCAGTTCTTGCTCATCAATGTACCATTGAAATTCGGCTTCTGCTAATTCACCATCGGCTCCAGCGATCGCCATTAGTGCCCCACCGTACTTGATGGCAACATCAAAATCAACCGGTTGAGTGAGATTGTACCGGTTCCGGGCATATTTAGTCGGTTTAAGAGACTCAGGCATTTTAATCTATCCTTAATTGAATTTTGTCCAAATTTTTGCTCTAAGGGAAACACTCTCAATGCAAAACTGAATGAGATAGGTCACCCATCACCTAGACTATATCAGGAACAAAGGTAATGGGTGACTGATGGAATTTAGTTTTTAGAGTCGTCCTTAAAGCTGGATAACCATTCTTGGATTTGGGAGGAAGCAATATCACGACCTCCTAATCCGAAAGCAATGGCGATCGCCACAGCAACCGCTCCAAATAACAATCCAAAGGCTAGATTCACGATATCTGGGGCAATTCCCATCTGTCTCAACGCCATCGCCGCCACCAAAATAATAATGGCAATGCGGGCAGCTTGAGCCAACATATGTCCTTGACGACTACCTGAACTGTCAATCACCTTAAACGCCAGATTAGCAAAGTATAAACCGATCGCAAATACAACCACACCAGCTAAAACTTGACTGGCAATTTGAATGATTGCGCCTACAATCAGCGTCAATGCTTCAAGTCCTAAAACATCAGTCGCGGTAACGGTGGCAAATAGCAAAATCGCAATTAAAACCACCATACCCACAATTTCTGAAGGGGTGCGGAAGTCAGACGGAGGGGGAGGAAGAGGTAGATCCGATTCTCCTGCTTCTGGTGGTGGAGCAGTAGCATAAGGTTCTTGTTGCAACCCCAACCAATAGAAGAGATTATCAAACCCAAATCCAGTTAAAACATTGGTGACTAAATCAGAGACAAATTTACCTCCAATGTAGGCAATAACCAAGATGATAGTCGCAGTAAACGCCAAGGGCACATAGCCCATAATCATTTCCAGCATACTGATGGCAGGTGCGGAAATTGCCTCGATTTTGAGGGCGTTGAGGGCAGCGATCGCAAAGGGAATCAGAATTAATACATAGGAGATCGTACCAGCAATCCAGGATAATCCATGGGTTGCGCCTCCACCCGATAATCCAAAGCGATCGCCCATGCGATCGGCTCCACTGACCATGAGTAAATTGGTTACAATGCGACGGACAATGGTTGCGACTAACCAACCGGCTGTAGCAATCAAAATCGCACCCAAAATATTGGGTAAAATTAGCAGAATTTGATTCAGCAGAGCTTGTACCGGTTGCAGGGTTCCCTCTAACTGTAAGGTACTCAGAATCGAGGGTAAAAATAACAGAAATACAAACCAGTACATGGCATTAGCCAACGTACTGCTGACGGAAACGGGCGCAGTTATCCCCTCATCAACCACTTGAGATTCTAAGCGTTGATCGAGATTGAGAAGGTTTAATCCTCGCAGAACCGCCAGTTTCACAACAGTTGCCATTACCCAAGCAACGGCTAAGAGAATCCCTGCACTAACAATCTGAGGCACAAAGCCAAAAACTTGGTTGAGCAGGGTATTCAGGGGTTGGGAAACGATTTCTAGATCCAGAGAATCTAGAACCCCCACAAACACCACTAACATAATCAGCCAGAAAATGGCTGAACCGACCCATTTTTCAATCGGTGGGGCGGCACCCGAATCAGTTGTTCCAGAAACCCAAGCGGCTAATTTATTGTCGATTTTTGTGCGTTTCAGCAGTCCTTCGGCAACGCCGGAAATTGCCCAAGCGACTAGAAATCCGCCGACTAAAATAGCAGCAGCAATAGCAATAGTCGAGACTAAACTCCACCATTGGGGAATTGCGCCAGAGATGCTACTCAAACCAGGAACTGGTATCGCTGGCTCAGAGGCTGGGGCTTGCAAGAAGGGATCTAAGAGATCCTGTGCTTGCGTCCAACTGGCATCCTCTGGTATTGACAGATCAATGTTGATGCTTTGCCCAGTAAAATTCATAGGTTTTGCTCCTTAAGTTTTGTGATCAATGCGTTTCTATCCCCGATCTAGGAGAAACAGGGGAGAAACGCGATCGGGACAATCCCGAACATTGGCAAAATAACTAGAAGCGATTTACAGGCCTTATCGTACCAGAGTGATTGGCAGGGAGAGATAGGGGAAGTGAGGGATGGGGGAGCGCAAGAACACGCAGCCAGGGAGACGCGAGGATACAAGGACTCAGAAATAGCCGCTTTCCTGTTCCCCATTACCCAAATGTTTAATTTTTAATTAATCTCATAGTGTCCAGCGAGTAAAGACAGGGCGACGATGGGTGCGGTTACTGCTCTAAGGATACGTTGACCGAGGGAAATGGGTTGAAATCCAGCTATAGTGGCTTCTTCAACTTCTTGGGGAGTCCAGCCGCCTTCTGGCCCGGTGGCGATTAAAATAGTTTCGCTAGGAGAGGGTAGGGGGAGAGTGAGCAGATGAGGGACGCTAATGCGGGTAACGGCAAGATAGGGATGGATATGGGGTGTTTGCATAGCTTGGGTAAAGGATAGAGGATCGGCAATGGTGGGAATATGTTGGCGTTCGCATTGTTCAGCAGATTCCGTGGCAATCCGTCGCCACCGTTCGAGTTTTTGGGGTCTGGGTTTGAGGAGCGTGCGATCGGTAATTACAGGCATAATTTCCATCACCCCTAATTCAGTACAACAGCGGATAATCTCTTCAAAACCATTTTTGGGTAAAGCCACCATTAAGGTAATAGCGATCGCCAATTCCGTTTGCATGGGAATCATTTCTAGCCGTTGAGCAGTTTCTAGATCGCACAGTTCACTTAACCACCATTCCGGCTGTATCAAGGCAATAAAGCGATCGCCCGGTTGCAAACGCAGCACTCGATACAAATAATGCTGTTGCTGGGGAGTCAGTCGGATTATATCGTTATCCAGTTGTTCTGGGGCGATCGCCACCCGTTGCCATTGCGTCACAATAATTGCTATAGCACTTCGCGCTAAGGAATACGAACTAAGAAATAGATTAGACTTCTTACAGAAGTCAGACAATAGTCCTAAGAATATACATGGTTTATAGAGAAAAGGACTAAACGAGGTTTTTCCCTATTCCCCATTCCCCATTCCCCATTCCCCATTCCCCATTCCCTATTCCCAACTCCCCATTCCCCCAGGTTATGGGGTAAAATGCAGACCGCAACAGATCGAGTAAAAGCCCATGACTACCCGTGTTATCCTCGTCCGCCACGGTCAAAGCACTTATAATGCCCAGCAACGTATTCAAGGTCGGCTTGATCACTCCGTACTAACGGAACAAGGCAAAGCCGATGCTAAGTTAGTAGCCACTGCGCTTCAAGACTTACCTCTAGATGCTATTTATTCGAGTCCCTTGCAACGCGCTCGACAAACGGCTGAAGAAATTGTGGCTCATCTTGGTTCATCCCTCACTATCGAAAGTCCAGAGACCTTATTAGAGGTCGATCTACCCTTATGGCAAGGGATGCTTAGAAAAGAAGTACAAACCCAATTCGCCCAAGAATATCAGGTTTGGAAACAACAACCGGAAGCCTTCAAAATGGTGATTTCTACCCCAGAAGGGTCAAAAGAGCATTATCCAGTATTAGCTATGCATGAGCAAGCTAAACGGTTTTGGCAAGATCTATTAGCCAAGCATCAGGGACAAACGGTATTAGTCGTGGCTCATAATGGGATTAATCGCTGTTTGTTGAGTACAGCGCTGAATATTTCTCCAGCTTATTATCAATCTATACTACAGTCGAATTGTGGTATTAGTGTCCTGAATTTTGCTGGCGGTTGGGGAGAAGAGGCACAATTAGAATCGATGAACCTCACCAATCATTTAGGAGTTGCCTTACCGAAATTTAATAAACCGGAAGGAATTCGCTTGTTATTGGTGCGTCATGGCGAAACCCAATGGAACCGGGATAAACGCTTTCAAGGGGTGAAGGATATTCCCTTAAATGAAACGGGAAAAGAACAGGGACGCAAAGCAGGCGAGTTTTTGAAAGATGTGCATCTAGATTTTGCTGTTAGTAGTCCATTATTGCGCCCCAAAGAAACAGCAGAACTAATTTTGGAAGCTCATCCTGAAGTTGAGTTACAGCTTAATCCTCTCTTAGCAGAAATTAGTCATGGCTTGTGGGAGGGGATGTTAGAGAGTGAGATTGAAGCCGATTATCCTGGGATGTTAGCCGAATGGCAAAATTCGCCGGAAACGGTGCAAATGCCGGAAGGAGAGAATTTACAGCAGGTTTGGGATCGGGCGATCGCCGCTTGGAGCCGTATTCTCGAATCCGCTAAACCCGGTACAACTGGGATCGTTGCAGCTCACGATGCGATTAATAAGGCGATCGTTTGTCATTTATTTGATTTAGATCCTCAATATTTCTGGAATTTTAAACAAGGAAATGGTGCAGTCACGGTGATTGATTATCCCTATGGCGCTCAGGGCAAACCCATACTCAAATGCCACAATATTACCTCTCACCTCAATTCTGGCATTCTTGACCGTACAGCAGCCGGTGCATTATAAGGCAATCAGCAATAGGGCAAAACCGATTTGCCCTTTACTTATTCCTTTAACGTATCCTTAAGTACCGTACGGGCAGCCAAATGATTACGAGTTGAGGTGAGAATTTCCATTTCTCGCTCCAGTCGTTCGGTCGTACTTTGCATTTCTAATAAAGCTTGTTGTTCAGCCGCCACACCATATAAATTACTGGCGACCCAGTAAGATAACTCAACTGGAAGGGTGGGAATATTATCGGGTAACTCAATTTCCTGACCCGTCAATTTAGAAGATAGGTGAACCACGTCTTTGAGTAATTGTTCTACCTGAGTGCCCAAAGATCGCAAGTCTCGATCCGTCGGTTCATCTTCTATCCATTCTACCAACCCTACGCGATAGGGTTTTTCTCGCACATATTCTAAAACCCGAAACCGTTGTTGTCCCAGGGTGAGGATCTTCATGCGGTCATCGGGTAAACGTTGATGATTAACAATTTCCGCACAGCAACCGACAGCAGCGGCTTCATTTTTGACTGGGTTCCACATTAATACCCCAAACCGACTATCTGTGTCGAGAACGGTATTCATCATCATCCGATACCGAAACTCAAAGATATGTAAGGGTAGGGGTCTCCCTGGAAAAAGGACGACTTCAGGTAAGGGAAACAGAGGCAATTCTCGAACGGCGATGGAGGAAGAAGATGTCATAGTAATTTTCCTGTTCTGGGGACTCTCTTAAAAACCTGAAAATAGTAGAAACATCTTTTAGTCTATCGCATTGTTCGAGGCTGTAAAAACCTCACCGTTCATATTCAGCATCAATGCTTAACCAGGGAACCATCACTCAAGGGGTTACAGTTTCACTTCGATATCTACACCAGCCGGTAGATCCAGTTTCATCAAAGCATCAATCGTTTTAGAGGAGGGTTGATAAATATCAATGATTCGACGGTGGGTACGAGTTTCAAAATGCTCCCGTGAGTCCTTATCCACGTGAGGCGATCGCAGGATACAGTAGATTCGGCGCTTAGTCGGTAAGGGAATGGGGCCAACTGCTGTAGCGTTGGTGCGGTTAGCGGTATCGACAATTTTTTCGCAAGAGGTATCTAGGAGACGGCGATCGAATGCTTTCAGGCGAATGCGGATTTTTTGTTGTTGTAGAGTTGCCATGATTATTTACAGTTGTCAAGGTTCTGTTAAATTCTGAGAGATAAACCCTTCCCAACTGGGTTCATTGGTAACTTAGGGAAGGGTTTAATGGAGATGAACGGAGGACTCAGTCCGAGCTATTTAAGGATCTTAGCAACCACGCCAGCACCAATGGTACGGCCTCCCTCACGGATCGCAAAACGCATTCCTTGTTCAATCGCGATCGCATTGATCAATTCCACGTTCATTTTAATCCGGTCGCCAGGCATCACCATTTCTGCATCACTACCATCATCTGCGGTGAATGACTTAATTGTGCCGGTTACGTCCGTTGTCCGTACATAGAACTGGGGACGATAATTAGGGAAAAAGGGAGTATGGCGGCCACCTTCTTCTTTTTTCAACACATAAACTTCAGCTTCAAACTGAGTATGAGGAGTAATTGAACCGGGTTTAGCCAAAACCATACCCCGTTCAATATCCTCTTTTTTCATCCCCCGAAGCAGAAGACCAGCATTATCACCAGCCATCCCTTCATCCAGAGATTTCTTAAACATTTCCACACCGGTTACCGTTGTTTTGCGAGTATCTCTAATACCAACGATTTCCACTTCCTCGTTGATTTTGATTTTACCCCGCTCAATCCGTCCAGTTGCTACGGTTCCCCGACCGGTAATCGTGAATACATCTTCTACCGCCATCAAGAAAGGTTTATCCACATCCCGCTCTGGAGTCGGAATAAAGCTATCCACTTGATCCATCAAGTCCCAAATGGCATCAATCCATTCATTTTCACCCCGTTGAGCATCGGCTTTTTTGGACATGGTTTCTACTGCTTCTAGGGCAGAACCAGCAACAATGGGAATATTATCTCCATCAAAGTCATAGCTACTGAGCAGTTCCCGTACTTCCAGCTCAACCAGCTCTAACAATTCCTCATCATCCACTTGGTCTTTCTTATTCAAGAACACCACCAAGTTAGGAACGCCTACCTGACGAGCTAAGAGAATATGTTCGCGAGTTTGAGGCATGGGGCCATCAGCCGCAGAAACCACCAGGATCGCACCATCCATTTGCGCTGCCCCAGTGATCATGTTTTTCACATAGTCAGCATGTCCGGGACAGTCCACGTGAGCATAGTGACGGTTCCCCGTTTCATATTCCACGTGAGCAGTATTAATCGTAATCCCCCGTGCTTTCTCCTCTGGAGCAGCATCAATGTCTTCGTATTTCTTGGCTGTGGCTTGGCCAGCAGCGCCCAAGGTCATGGTAATAGCAGCCGTCAGGGTTGTTTTACCATGGTCAACATGACCAATCGTACCAATGTTAACGTGAGGTTTATTCCGTTCAAATTTTTCGCGTGCCATAACTAATTAATTGTGCCTAATGTTGACTAGATAAAAGAGGAAGTAAACGTTTTCTGACCCTAAGTCAGGACAAGTTCAGAGAGTCGAACCAGAGCATTAGAGTTAATAGAATTGATTCCTCAAACTGCTATCAACTCTAATTGCCCTAGTGGATTTTATGCTTCTCCCTTGCTCTTGGCAATGATCGCTTCTGCCACATTCCGAGGAACTTCATCATAATGACTAAATTCCATCGAAAAAATTCCACGTCCTTGAGTTTTGGAGCGAATATCTGTGGCATAACCAAACATTTCTGCCAGAGGAACTTTAGCCGAGACTTTACTAATCCCGTCTTCAGAACCCATCCCTTCAATCTGGCCGCGACGGGAATTGAGATCTCCCATCACATCTCCGAGGAAGTCTTCAGGAACTTCCACTTCTACCTTCATGGTGGGTTCGAGCAGCACGGGTGATGCCTTGGTTACTGCTTCTTTGATTGCCATAGAGCCAGCAATCTTAAAGGCCATTTCCGACGAGTCTACTTCGTGGAAGGAACCATCAACCAAGGTAGCTTTGAGGTCGATCACTGGATATCCGGCTAAAATTCCCGATTCGCAGGCTTCTTTCATCCCTTGCTCGGCAGGGCCGATGTACTCTTTTGGTACCGATCCACCCACAATTTTCGAGACAAATTCAAAGCCGCTACCTGGATCGCCAGGCTCAAGTTGGATTACCACATGGCCGTATTGACCTTTACCCCCACTTTGGCGGATAAACTTACCTTCAGCCTTGATCGCTTTACGGATAGTTTCTCGATAAGCAACCTGGGGCGCACCCACATTCGCTTCCACTTTGAATTCCCGCAACATACGGTCTACAAGAATTTCTAAGTGCAGCTCTCCCATCCCGGCAATGACGGTTTGGTTGGTTTCCGGGTCAACGCTGACTCGGAAGGTGGGGTCTTCTTCAGACAAGGCTTGGAGCGCTTTGGAGAGCTTCTCCATGTCTTGCTTGGTTTTCGGTTCTACAGCAACGGAGATCACCGGTTCTGGGATATAGAGAGATTCCAGAATTACCGGAGAACTGTCATCACAGAGCGTATCTCCAGTGGTGGTGTCCTTAAGACCCAAAATGGCTCCTAAGTCACCCGATCGCAGCTCATCGACTTCAATCCGTTCATCGGCCTTGAGAATAATCAAGCGAGAAGCTCGCTCTTTCTTACCCTTGGTCGAGTTCATGACATAGCTGCCTTTCTTCAGTACGCCTGAATACACTCGGGTAAAGGTCAAGCGACCATAGGGATCGGACATGATCTTGAAGGCTAGGGCAGAGAAGGGCTGCTCATCATCTGCTTTGCGTTCCGTAGGAGTCGTCTTATCTAGGAGCGTTCCTTGGATCGCTTGCACATCAATGGGAGCCGGCATATAGTCAATTACGGCATCCAGAAGCAGTTGTACCCCTTTGTTCTTAAAAGCAGAACCACACAGCAGGGGAACAATCGTTCCGTCAATGGTTCCTTTACGCAGAGCCTCATGGATTTCTGCTTCCGTTAACTCTTCTCCTTCCAAATATTTCTCGGTTAGAGCATCATCTGTTTCTGCTACCGATTCAATGAGTTTGGCACGGTATTCTTGGGCTTGTTCCAGAACATCCTCGGGAATTTCCGCATCTTCAATATCAGTACCTAGATCATTAGTATAAATCTTGGCACGCATTCGCACCAAATCGACAATACCTCTAAGATCGCTTTCTGAGCCAATAGGAATTTGAATGGGGACAGCATTCGCCCGAAGACGATCTTTAATTTGTTCGTATACTTTAAAAAAGTTCGCTCCGGTGCGGTCCATTTTGTTAACAAAAACAATCCGGGGCACTTTATAGCGATCTGCTTGCCGCCATACTGTTTCTGATTGGGGTTGAACGCCACCAACCGAACAAAATACAGCAATTACGCCATCCAATACACGCATGGAACGTTCTACTTCAATTGTGAAGTCTACGTGACCCGGAGTATCGATAATGTTTATTTGATGGTCTTTCCAACTGGTACTAATAGCTGCTGCTGTGATGGTAATCCCTCGTTCCCGTTCTTGGGCCATCCAGTCAGTCACTGCTGTTCCGTCGTGCACTTCACCAATCTTGTGAACAATGCCTGAGTAAAACAGGATTCTTTCAGTTGTTGTTGTTTTGCCCGCATCAATATGGGCAGCGATGCCAATATTGCGAATTCTCTCCAGCGGGATATTTCGTGCCACAGATACCTCCTTGGTCTTGAAAAGCAGTCTTGATTGTTTATTTTTTCGGCTCTTTTAGAATTGTATACTTTTTTTAAGCCAAACGATTAAGACTTCCTGAAGAAATCTAGCCTAAAACAGGGTTTAGACTAGATTCCGCTCAGTTCTTTTGAATTGGGCTAAAGATGAGGCGCTGAATTTGCCTAATCCCTTAGTAACGATAGTGAGCAAATGCCTTGTTTGCTTCTGCCATGCGATGGGTTTCTTCCCGCTTACGAATGGTGCTTCCGGTTTCGTTGGCAGCATCCATAAGTTCATTGGCTAATTTCATCGCCATGGATTTACCCGAACGCTGTCTAGAGAATCGAATTAACCAACGTAGAGCCAAGCTCACGCCCCGATCTGAGCGGACTTCCATGGGAACTTGGTAAGTCGCCCCACCTACCCGTCTGGCTTTTACCTCAACCAAAGGGGTTGCATTTTTCACGGCTTTTTCAAAGAGAGGTAGAGCATCAGAGCCGGTGCGCTCTTCAATAATTTTGAAAGCATCATATAGGATGTGAGAGGCTAAGGATTTTTTTCCACTCTTCATGATCCGCCTGATGGTCATGCTAACCAGGCGACTATTGTGTACCGAGTCTGGAGGGACAGAACGGTGATGAGATACTCCTCGACGAGACATAAGTTTAGATCTCAGACTTCAATAATGGATTGGGTTTACAGTATATATTTACAACGACCAGCGCTAAAAATAACGAAGAAGCTATAACGGTTTATTTCGATTCCTTAAACCGTTCTAAACGCTTTATTTGGGGCGTTTAGCTCCATACTTAGAACGACCTTGCCGCCGATCTTTTACGCCTGCGGTATCTAGGGTTCCACGAATGATGTGATACCTTACACCTGGCAAGTCTTTCACCCGTCCACCGCGAATCATGACTACGGAGTGTTCTTGAAGGTTATGCCCAATCCCTGGAATATAAGCAGTGACTTCAAACCCGGAGGTCAAACGCACACGGGCAACTTTACGCAGGGCTGAATTCGGTTTTTTAGGCGTTGTAGTGTAGACACGGGTGCAGACTCCACGGCGCTGGGGGCAGCTTTTTAGAGCTGGAGACTTGGTTTTCCGTTCTATTTTCTGACGTTCACTACGAATGAGTTGTTGGATCGTTGGCATAAGGTACGGAGGTTTGCTATAAACCGTCTCTGGTTCAACTTTGACGACAATTTTTAACTTTACCAACTAAACTCACCTTTTGTCAATCTTTTGGTCCCTCAACCCTTCTACTTGTAAGGCTAGTTAATGGCAAAGGATTGACCACAGCCACAAGTTCGGGTGGCATTAGGATTGTGGAAGCGAAATCCTCCACCCATCAAATCATCAGAATAATCGACTCTCAAATGATCGAGATAAGTTAATTGGGCTGGATCGACGATGATGGCGATCGCCTCATAATCATAGACCCGATCCGTCTCCTGTTTTTCTGAGTCAAACCGGATCTCATAGCTCAAGTCTGCACATCCCCCTGTCTGCACCTCAAAACGCACCCAAGGAGTCGATTGGGGATATCGGCTTTGCAACCGTTTTAATTCTGTGGCCGCAGCAGGGGTTAAATGAATCATGGGGAAGCGAGTTCAAATATCTATCATTTAGACTGTACTATCTTTGCCGTTCGTGCGGGCATAATCATCTTGGAAGCGCACGATATCATCTTCACCGAGATATTCCCCATTTTGGACTTCGATCAGCACTAAGGGAATCACTCCTGGATTTTCCAAGCGATGGGAGTTTCCTTGGGGAACATAGGTGGATTGATATTGATAAACCATGATTTCTTTGTCGCCACAGACAACTTTTGCCGTACCTGAAACCACAATCCAATGTTCGCTGCGGTGGTGGTGCATTTGCAGGCTCAGGCGATGACCGGGTTTAACTTCAATGCGTTTAATTTTATAGCCTTGTCCCTCTTCCAAAACCGTATAGGTTCCCCAAGGACGTTCTCCCACTTCTGGCAAGCTATTGGAGGATGGAGAAGACTTAGGAAGGGAGTCTTTAGTTTTGTCTGAATTATCTGAATTAACAGTTGGGCGTTCTGAGGCTTGTACCATGATTGATTTTTCTCCGTAGAAGGTTAGAAATCTTGGGTTGCAGAATTAAAAGGAGAGAAGAGTTCCCCTTAGATAACCATAACAATCTTCTCTCTTTGCTGTCATCTGTTAGGTGGTGATTTGGCATGAGTGCTAACCCACTGGCGAAATTCCCGAATCAATGCGGTTTCCTTAGTGGTTTTTCTCAATTCCAGAAAACCCATAATTTCTGTGGCTTGTAGGAAAGGAAAAGCCAAGGAGTGTTCGCTCTGTTTATATTCTTTTCCTTCTAGCTGATCGAATTGTAGGCGATCGCCATCATAGCGCCAGACCTCCGGCACTCCAAAATCGGCATATAAATCGAATTTATTAATAGAGTGGCTAGTCACATCAATCTCGACGATCAAATCTGGAGGCGGATCTTGACTGAGGTCTATTTGCTTTTTGTTCCACACGAGAGACTCGTTCTGAATGTAGTAGCACTCATCTGGCTCAAAACCGCGAGCTAAGTCCTCGCGCTTGCAAGTGAGCGAACCCAGGCTGCGAATTTCTATATTCAACTCCTCAGTCAGGGTTTCTACAAAACGTCCTATCAGCTTTTTATCACCTTCGTGGGGAGCTAAAGGAGTCATAATTTCCAGTAATCCTTGGTCGTAGGTCAGGCGCATTCCTGCTTGTTCGCTTAAATCTTCAAGCAGAGATTCGTAAGTCAGCCAGCTAATATTGCTTAGTAGGAGCGATTCTCCTACGGAGACGCTTCGCGATCGCTTGCCGAGGCTTGGCGCTACAACTGGCTCCTGTTTTAGTGTGGCTCTCATGGGGGTTACTAAGGTTGAAGAAAGATGCCTAAGCCATTATGAATGCGGGCGGCACTTCGGGGGGAGCGGTCTAATAATTCTCCTCCTAAATAAAGTCCGGTGGAACTGCCACCATCTAAATTCAGGGCATCCACTGTACCAAGGTGTTGCATAATTTGAGCCATTTCGGTGAGGGTTGGCCCTTTTCCGTAGGAGCGGTTATGGACAGCGGCGATAATCAGTTGTCCATTGGAGGTTAAACCGATCGCACTCCGGGAGGCTTGTTGGCGAATAAATGCTTGGCTAAAGCTCTCTCCTTGGGCATCTAGCACGATACGACCATTTTTCATCAAGAGAGGGCCAGCGCCTAGGGTAAAGGGATAGTTGGAGGTGAGATCGGGGGATGAGGTGGTTTGCAGTTGGAGACGACTTCTTGGAGGAATAGAGGGCCGAAGATCCTGCCCACGATGGACTAAGAGATATCCTTGGGGAGGGATGGAAAATTGGCCGGTTCCGGCTTGGGTGGTTTGGGTTTGAGAAATGACGCGATCGCCGTTTACCGAAATAAGGGTTTCATTGTCGGTCAGTGGCGTATAAGTTGACCCCCAAGCACGGGTATAGCGAGATAATCCCGGTTTGACATAGCCACTGTTGAGGTAAAGAATGGGATATTGTTGGCTGCTTTGAGTGGTAAGGGTTTCAGTGAGGGTTAGGCGATCGATGAGGAATTGTCCTCGGTCGTTCCAGGCGATCGCTCCCCGGTTGAGAATAGGGCCGGATATCCATTCTCCATTGTCGCGAATGACTCCCAAGGGTAAGCGATTATTACGATTAAAAAATCCCGCATTAATGGCGGCTGCCACTTGAGATTGACGCGCTAAAGTCACTAAGGGAGAAGTCCCCGATGCAGCTTGGGTATTGGTGCGAATGGGACGGAGTTGGATTTGGGGATTTTGCGGGTCAATTTGCAGCCAAAATACAGGAAACTGCGACGATCCAATGGTCACCGTTTGCTGTCGCCATTGAATTCCTGGGGCCCATTGGATTCGTTTTGTGGGAATATAGGCATCTAAATGAAAATCGATCGCCACCCGATAGGGCGCATTCGCGGTAAGAATTTGGGGACGCACTTGTTTGCTTTTCAGGTTAATTTCAATTTGCGTCCGTCCCGATTCCGGGGTAAACTTGATGCTATCAATAGCATTCCCAGCCTGGGATTCAAAGGCATCGAAGAGAGCAGAAGAAGCAACTGCCCCAAGAGTAATCACCGTCTTTCCGGGAGCATGGTTGATTTGTATCGGTGTTTCTTGATTCAAAGCGATTAGGAAGCGATCGCCCCAAGCTTCTTGTACCTGACGCATCCCCAAAACCTGACTCGCAGGCGCTTGTAGCCTCAGCATATTCCCCTGGGGAACCATCCGCCATCCCAACTCTTGCACCCACTCCGTCACATCCACATATCGTGCAGTCGAAGTCACCTGAACCGGAAGCGTCCACTGAGTTTGACGAGGAATTCCGTACCACTGAATCGGTTGGAGAGTAGGATTAGCAGTACTCAGCAATTCTACACCAAAACCCGACACCAAACCCACATCACTAATGCCAATCCGCAATTGATTATTCTCTCGCCATTGTTTCCAGGCAATGGGTAATGTTTGACCATTAATGATGATTTGATTGCCTTGAGCAGGAAGATTTTGCGCGAGGAATTCTTCCTCACTCATAGTTGATACAGGACACACTTCGGTTAAGCTATCCTCACAAGCGTTAACCGGAAGTGCATTTATACCAGAAAACATCCCAGCGCCCAACAATGCAATATAGAATAATGACAACATCAATCTGTTTACCCCACAACCATACCTAAATCATATCCTTGGACTTATTAGAAACCGGTAGAGATAAGGCGCACCTTATCTCTATGCACATCCTACAATCCATGGAAAACGTTATCTTCTCCATCCAGCGGTCAGTCCGATCCGAATAGATTGTCAAACTATGTCACAACTGAGTTCAAAATGATAGATTAATTAGGCCGACCAAATTTTGGCTAAGAGCATAACCTTGAAATTAGGATATAGTGTCTTCTGTTGGCAACGTTAATGTAACTATGCTAAACAGATTCAGACTGCGATAACCCTCAGATATTACATCTGCATATTCTTTAGAATAAAATGGCTCGCTATGATAGGCCGTCCCTTCTGCCACTTCATATCGATTGAGTTCCGGTAAATTCATGATGACTTGAACTTGTTGCTCATTTTGAGGAACAACGATCACATGATATTTAGCCGCATTAGAACCTTGGTTAATATACTCAGAGAACAAACCTTCTAATTCTGCGATAATCAACTGTTCTTGTTCGGAAACTTCTTCATCAATATTGACTAAAGCATTAATAATATCTTTGAATTCTGATACTTGTTTATGAGGGGGAGAGGTTGCCAAGTAATCCATAACATCCTGACGTAACTTGATCAAATTGATAGAAGCCCCTGCTCTTCTATTGTTTTGTAAATCATCCCAAGAATAATTAATATTCCAGTTGTCAGCAAAAGTTTGAATAAATTGCTTTTCTCGTTCATCAAGAAATTCATCAATCATTGCGACTTGACTTAAGATACTAATCACCTTTTTGGCTCCAGATGGTTTGAAAAACGATCGAGCCAAGTCTCCCGCCTCTTTTCTTTCTAAGTTGAGAGTTTGTTTGATTAATTCCCATAACCCTTTTTTTCGCTCTCCTTCTACCCATAAGGACGTACCTACTAGGATATAAAATACAGCCAAACCACCAAACAATGTGGTGTCGATTAAGCCAATAAGTTCACCTTGCAAAAGATAGTTGAGGGCAAAGATCAATCCAGGAATTAAAGAAACTAAGTTAGCCGTAACGGATATACTTTCGGCAACGGCTCGTTCGTGCTTTCGTTTCCAAATTTGGTTGATTGTTAGATACACTTCTGTTAGGGAAAAGCCTATGGATAGAAAAGCTAGAATAGATATTATTCTCTCGAAATTTTCCATGATGGTAATGCAATGTGTGATGATACAGCAGTTTCCGCTCTTACAAGGTATATTAAAGCCTTTTGTTCTGGGGAACAAGGAGCAGACTTTAGTTGTTTATTGAGATACGAGACGGTTACACTGTACTCCATAGAAGAGAGACGCGCTATATTACTTCTTGTTTTATAGCGGGACTTTCTGTAAAGCAAATATTGAGCAAAGTATCAATATTTTCGACTAGGAAAATCGGTACACCTAATTTTTCTTCGACCTCTTCTACTGTCCGATCGTCTAAAAAACAAGTTTCACCATGCTTTAACATCACCGTTGGTAATAAAATACCATCACCTAAGTCCTTTTCAGACAACTTATGTAGCAAATCTTCTCCCGTCAACAAGCCAGTTACGGTCATGTCTTGTCCCCAATAGTCGCTATTCATGGCTTGTAACTGAATGGTCAAGCCTGATATCTTATTTAATTGATTCACTAAAGGGGTAAATGCTTTTTCTACAGTGTTTCCTACTACCCAGGAGAATATTTTAGGAGGAGATACTTTAGCCACGGATCTCTTTTGTATCTTCTCTTCAAACTCGCGAATAAATAACCGAATTGATCCCACTCCATTGCCAATTTGAGGATAATCCTGATAATGGGATTCGGGAGGTAAATCCACTCCAGCAATTAAAAACCATTCATCGGCTAACCAAACTATGGTGGCATTTTTTTCTTGTTGAAATTTTTTCTGTAATCTTTGCACCTGGATAATCACTTCTTGTGCTTTTTCCACGGTTACGGGAATGAGTTCATCTTCACTAGGGCGAAAACGAGTTAAGCCGACAGGAACTACGGCTATTGAAGCAACGGCAGGAATTTCTCCTTGATGAAATCTTGCTAAATCTAAAATTGTTTTCTCTAAATGATCTCGATCATTAATTCCTGGACAAACGACGACTTGGGCATGAATTTGTAAGCGTTGTTCTTGGAACCATTCCAGTTGCTGAAGAATTTGACCGGCGCGAGGATTTTTTAATAAACGATTTCTGATGTCTGGTTCGGTGGCATGAACGGAAACGTAGAGGGGGGAGAGGCGCATGGCTTGAATGCGGCTCCATTCCTTGGGGCTGAGATTGGTTAAGGTTAAATAACTGCCGTAGAGAAAACTGAGGCGATAGTCGTCATCTTTGAGATAAAGGCTTTTACGTTTTCCGGGGGGTTGTTGATCGATAAAGCAGAAGGGACAGCGATTATTACATTGAATTAAACTATCGAAGAAAGCGCTTTCAAATTCTAGTCCTAAATCTTGATCGTAGTCTTTTTCGATTTCGACTTGATGGGTTTTGCCTTTAAGATCGAGAACTTCAAGATCGAGAATTTCATCGGCACATAAAAACTGATAATCAATTAAGTCTCGCGGTGCTGTGCCGTTAATGGAGACAATGGCATCACCGGGTTCAAAACCGATTTCGGCGGCGATGGAGTCGGGAAGAACTTGGGAGATTTTAGCGGGACGAATGGTACTCATGGTTTAGCTATTCTGGATAAGTTGGGTGCTAATGGCGATTAAAATAACGATGCCAAAAATCAGACGATACCAGATAAAGAGCCAGGTGCTACGGGTTTGGAGAAAACGGATTAGCCAGGCAATGGCGACATAGGAGAAAAAGGCGGAGGAAATTAAGCCGATAATTAGGGGAAATAAGCCGACTCCGGCAAGTCCTTCGTCGAGTAGTCCAGCGAGTTCAACTAATCCGGCAAGGGTGATGGCGGGAATGCCAAGGAGAAAGGAAAATCGGGCGGCACTGGCGCGTTCTAATCCCATGAATAATCCAGCGGTAATGGTCGATCCGGAGCGGGAAACGCCAGGGATAATGGCAAGAGCTTGGGCACATCCCATGAGAATTCCGTCTTGCATTCCGAGGCGATCGAAGTCCCGTTTTCGACTGCCCCATTTTTCGGCTAATCCGAGTAGAATAGCCATGACGATGGAGGCGATCGCAATGGCAGAGAGTTTGCGAATGGGAGATTCGTCGAAGTTGGGGATCAGTAGTTTAACCCCTAAGCCAATCACCACAATGGGTAGGGTTCCGATCGCAATCCCGGATACCATGCGGACACTATTGGACTGATAGTCTTTTTTCTGGATGGCTTGAAGGGTTCCTAGGGTCAGTTGCCTCAGATCGTCCCAAAAATACCAGAGGACAGCACCGATACTGCCCAGTTGAATGATAGCAGAAAAGGCAACTCCTGGATCGCCCCATCCGAGTGCCACAGGGACTACTTTCAGGTGAGCGGTACTGCTAATGGGAATAAATTCTGTCATTCCTTGTACCAGTCCTAAAATAAAGGCTTGAAAGACATTAATCTGCCCGGAAACGCTGTTGGAGGTGTCTTGTGCTTGCGCGAGGGGAGGTAAAAGTAGGGTAGAGAGGAAGATTAGTCCAAACAGGAGGGGGCGATCGCTATTTTTTTTAAGCATTACGAATCCTTGATGGAGAACTGTCCCATTATTGCCAAAAACAGGGGGTTGTGCCTTGTAGGTTTCATTTCTCTGGCGATCGGTTATCATACACTTATCCCCCCCGGGGGGGATATCAGATCCAATAGACAGAATTAAAAAATCTGATATCTTAAACAATGTAAAGTTAAGTAACGAAACTTAATTGTGGTTCATCAAACCTTTCCCCCCTATTCTTCCTCAACATCCAAGTCAGCCTCAAATCCTGTAAAGGAAGGGTTGAAAGGGCTGGCATTCCCTCAACATTGGCAAATCTGGCTGGCATCTGGGGGGTTAGTGATTGTACCTGTGTTCTTCCAAGCGCCCTTAGTGCGCCTGTTCCCAGAATTAAGTTTTGTAATGACCCTCGGCTGGCTTGGTGTAAGTTGGATGCTCAAGACTCGTCACTGGGGGCAGCTTTGGGGCGATCTCTTATTAGGATTTAGTTGGAGTTGGTTAGCCGGCTCGATCTATTGGGGGTGGCTCAGGTGGGAACCGCTCTATCATTTACCCATCGAGGCGATCGCCCTACCCTTCGTTTTACTCGACCTAGTACTGCGCTGTAGACAGTCTAGAAATTCTTGGGGATTAATCGGCCATTTCTTCTATCTTGGTTCCCTGTTGGGGACGGCGATCACCGATATTTATTTTTACCTAGTTGACCTGATCCCCCACTGGCGGCAACTGATGCAAGTCGAACCCGAATTTGTACGCCCTGTCTTTCAAGAGGCGATCGCCCAAATCTATACCCCTTGGGGGGGATTTTGGGCGGGAGCGTTGTTAACTCTCTTGCTAGTAATGGGTTTATTTCCCGTGCGCTCCAAACAAATCCAGTGGTGGGCCTTTAGTGGTGCAGTCCTCAGTACCCTAGTCGTAGACGGACTCTTCTGGCTGGCAGCTCTTTGTGCCTAAATTCCAATCGGCTTTAAAGACAACATTTTTCGATCGGTAGAAAGAAATCAGGGCTAGTCTTTATTGTGACTCAAATCACAACCCATTTCCCAAATCATCACGGAATGAACAGAGCATCCCCAGGAGAATAAGATTAAAGACCCTTGAGAATGCTATCTCAACATCAAGCGATGGAAGTCTCCTTACATCTCCTCCCCTGTGCCCTAAGCGATCTGATTGTTCAAGCCTATACGAAGCGCAAATTAACCCAAGCTGACCGATATGGATTAATGGCAGCTATTTTAGATCCCAATCTGAGTGAAGAAGAGCAACAGGCGATCGATCGCCTGTTCTATCTTTATTATCGAGGACGCTTAGAACTAACGGATGAACTCTCAACCCTAGATGGAGAATAGCCAAATCTGAAGATTAGTGAAAAAGGGTTGATCCATTACCAGCGCGTTTGATGTCCGCAACAGCGGAAAGCACGATATGATTGATCTTCAGCATAAGCAGGATCCCCTTGGATGGCGACTCCTGTTCCATCACCTCCCGATCCATGATTTACCCCGATTTTTCCGAATTTAAACAGCTTGCCCAACAGGGTAATTTTATTCCCGTTTGTCAGGAATGGGTCGCTGACTTAGAAACCCCGGTTTCGGCATGGTACAAGGTTTGTGCCAATCATCCCTACAACTTTTTGCTAGAGTCGATCGAAGGCGGAGAAAAGATCGGTCGCTACAGTTTATTAGGTTGCGATCCCCTATGGATCTTAGAAGCAAGAGGCGATCGCACCACACAAACGTTTCGAGATGGCACTCAAAAAGAATTCCAAGGCGATCCTTTCGGGCACTTAGCCAATTGTTTAGAACCCTATCATCCTGTCAAACTGCCCCAACTGCCTCCCGGAATTGGGGGATTATTCGGATTTTGGGGCTATGAGCTGATTCGTTGGATTGAACCTACCGTTCCCGTCCATGGAGGGGATAAGATCGATCTGCCTGATGGCATATGGATGCAGGTCGATCATCTGTTGATTTTCGATCAAGTAAAGCGTAAGATTTGGGCGATCGCCTATGTGGATGTGCGCGATCCTAACACCAAACTGAAGAAAGCCTATAAGAAAGGGTGCGATCGGATCAAATCCCTCGTTAAGAAACTCAACAAACCCCTCTCTCGCAAACACATATCTCTGGAATGGACATCCCCAAACCGGGTGAACCCAGACTCTAGGGTGTCTTACACCAGCAACATTACCCCAGAAGCCTTCTGTACCAACGTCAAAACAGCTCAGGACTATATCTTGGCAGGAGATATCTTTCAAGTTGTTCTCTCCCAGCGTCTCAGTACTGCCTATAGAGGTAAACCTTTTGACCTCTATCGCTCCCTGAGACTGATTAACCCCTCGCCCTATATGGCCTATTTTAATTTTGGCTCTTGGCAACTGATTGGTTCATCTCCAGAAGTCATGGTTAAAGCTGAAAAAGCTTCCAATGGCAAAACTATCGCCACCGTTCGACCCATTGCCGGAACCCGTCCCCGTGGCGCTACTCCAGAAGAAGACCAAGCCTTAGCCGACGAACTCTTACAAGACCCCAAAGAAATTGCCGAGCATGTTATGCTGGTCGATTTAGGTCGCAACGATCTAGGGCGAGTTTGTACCAGTGGCACCGTTAAAGTCGATGAGCTGATGGTGATTGAACGCTACTCCCATGTGATGCACATTGTCAGTAACGTCGTGGGGGAACTGGGGAGAGATCGCAGTGCCTGGGACTTACTCAAAGCCTGTTTTCCCGCTGGAACCGTCAGTGGCGCACCGAAAATTCGCGCCATGGAGATTATTCACGAACTTGAAGGCGATCGGCGCGGCCCCTACTCGGGTGTATATGGATACTACGACTTTGAAGGACAGCTCAACAGTGCCATTACCATTAGAACCATGGTTGTACAGGATAAAACCGTATCCGTTCAAGCAGGAGCCGGTCTAGTCGCTGATTCTATTCCCCAGAACGAATACCAAGAAACCCTGAATAAAGCTAAAGGATTATTACAAGCTATTCAATGCTTGTACCCCTAAGTCTTCCCGATAATCTGAAGGGACGAACTAGAGGCATGAAGTATAAGCAATTAGAAAATCAAATCATCGATCTGATTCAAATTGTTGATTAAATTTTGCTTGCAATTTGTCCAAAATCCCGTAATATCAAGAATGAAGACAAGCGATCGTACAGACGATTAAGCCAGGAAATTGGCTATCGTTTGTATTAATCAACCTTATACTCATTCAACTAATCTCTGAGGAGTAACACCATGGCTACATACAAAGTTACATTGAAAACCCCCACTGGTGAAACAGTAATAGATTGTCCTGAAGACGAAATTATTCTAGATATTGCTGAAGAACAAGGGCTTGACCTGCCTTATTCCTGCCGTGCCGGTGCTTGCTCCACCTGTGCTGGTAAAATCACTGCGGGTACGGTCGATCAAGACGATCAATCCTTCCTTGATGACGATCAAATTGAAGCCGGTTGGGTTCTGACCTGTATTGCTAAACCAACATCAGATTGCACCATTGAAACTCATAAAGAAGACGATCTGACCTAGTTCTTCAACTCTCAAAATCCTTAGCATAACTAAGTCCCTAAGCTACCCAAATCCCCTTTTAATAGTAAGGAGATTTGGGTGCTAATAGTTTGTAAGATCCAATGGAACAGTTACACCTCAACAATCATCCTTAAACCTCTAAAAAATCAAGCTGAAAACAGATTAAGGAAGCAGCGAAATGGCTAAAAAAAACTACAGCGTTCGACTGGTGAACGAAGAAGAAGACCTTGATGAAATTATCGAAGTTCCTGAAGATGAATACATTTTAGATGTAGCAGAAGCTCAAGGTGTGGATCTTCCCTATTCCTGTCGGTCGGGAGCCTGTTCTACCTGTGCTGGTAAGTTAGTATTGCCAGAGAACACCTATCCAGAAGATGTGGTGGATCAATCGGACCAGTCTTTTTTAGACGATGGGCAAATAGAAGCCGGTTATGTCCTGACCTGTATAGCGTATGCTAAGGCAGACTGCACCATTCTTACTTATCAAGAAGAAGAACTCTATTAACTCTTAAACCTTATTCGGTTTACCCCTAGCCTCCCCAGACAGGTCTCGCTTCATCTGCAATCAACTCTCAAGTTAGCTAAGTTAAGCTTTAATGGGATTGAAGGTCTTATATCTCTTAATGCAGTTGTGAGGAGGCTTAAATTATGCCAACGATTAATGGAACCCCCGGGCCAGATTTACGTAATGGAACTGAGCAAGGGGATATTATCTCGGGTTTTCAAAGCAATGATACCCTGAACGGACTAGGGTTTAATGATATTATCCTCGGCAATCAGGATAACGATCTCATCGATGGTGGGCCAGGTAGGGATACCCTATTTGGCGGTCAAGGAAGCGATACACTCTTTGGTCGCACAGAGGCCGATCAGATCTCAGGGGACTTTGGAGATGACTTTATATCCGGAGGAGAGGGTATTGATTTAATCCTGGGAGGACCAGGTAACGATCAGATTTCTGGAGGCTCATTTAATGATGCCCTCTTTGGAGGAACGGGTATAGATGCCATTAATGGGAATGGAGGAAACGATCTCATTTATGGCGGCCAAGATAGCGATTATCTGGTCGGCTCTCAAGGTAATGATAGTCTCTTTGGAGATTTAGGTAACGATACCATTGAGGGGGGAGACGGTTTAGAAAGTATTCGAGGCGGTCAAGGGATTGATTTCATCTTTGGCGGGAATGATACGGATACAATTTTTGGAGATAATGAAGGTGATGTGATAACTGGGGACAGGGGTGCAGATAGTCTCCTCGGTGGTAATGGTGCAGATTTTGTGGCGGGTGGTACGGAAAATGATACCCTGCTGGGCGACCCAGGTAATGATTCCCTGTTTGGGGGACAAAATGAGGATCGGATGGAAGGGGGAGAGGGCAATGATTTCCTTTCCGGCGATCGGGGCAATGATACGCTACAAGGTAATGCAGGTAATGATGCCCTAGCTGGAGATTCAAATAATACTATACCCGGTAATGACTTTCTCTTTGGCGGTACGGGAGCAGATACCCTGCTCGGTGGTGCAGGACGGGATACGTTTGCGATTGATGCCAACTCCGGTAGTTTCCAGCTCTCGGGTGCAGATGTAGTCAACGACTTCTTTGTGGATGCGAATGGAAACAAGGAAGATAAAATCGGCTTAGGAGACGGACTAACCTTTGCTAACCTGTCTATTACCCAAGGAACAGGAGCCAATGCCAATGATGTAGTCATTCGTCAGATTGCGAGTACAGGTCAAGCAGGGCAAGTACTGGGCGATTATTTAATGGTCTTGCGAAACGTCAACGTGGCCCTGATTAACCAAACTGATTTTGTCACGGTTGATCTGCCCACCCCAACTCCAAGCCCGACCCCAACGCCAACGCCAACGCCAACCCCCACCCCAACGCCAACCCCCACCCCCAGCAACCAACGACCCACCCCTCCCCAATTAGTCGGTGGAGAAGTGCTGACGGTTAGTAATGACAGTGGCATTGATGCCACCCAACCCGGAACAGTAATTGGGCAAATCCGATCCTCAGATAATTCCGGGATTCAATCCTATGAAATTTCCCGCGTTACTGGAGGTGGTTCTAGTGCTAACTTTCGTATCGATTCGAGTGGAAATATCACCCTCAACAGCGCTCCGGGGGGCAATGGGCCATTTGGCTTGGTAGTACGCTCTACAAATACCGGGGGCAGAGTATCAGAAGAAGCAACGATTAATGTCTATACCACTGTGGGCGCAGCCAGCAGCGATCCAATCCTTAGAAATAATCGGAATGACAGTTTTCCCGCAAGCGGCAATGTATCCGGTCAAGATACGATTATTGTCGCTCCCGGTAAATATGATGAAGCTAGCTTAAGTGTTACTCAGAATACCACCCTACGATTTACCATTCCTCCCGATCCTACAGGAGCAGGTGTTGCTCGATTAACTGCACCGGCAGTTCCTACTCCCATTACGGGGAGTTTGGTTGCCGGTACAACCCTATCGGAAAACTTCCGAGGGAATAGCTCTAGCGACTTGTTCTTTGGAGGACAGGGGGCCGATACCCTGAATGGAGTATCTGGGCAAGATTATTATGTGTATACCGCCCTGAATGAAGGAGGGGATGTTATTCAAGGCTTTGGCAATAGTAGTGTGATTTTGGTCAATGCTCAGACCTTTGGTGCAGGTCTAACAGCGGGACAATTGTCTCAAGGACAGTTATTCTTGTCTAATTCTGTCTTTAATCCGGCTAGCCCTCCGAGTGCTTATCAGAATGCTGCCAATGGTGACCAGTTGCGCTTTATTTACGATTCCCAAGGCAACTTGTTCTTTGATGCCAATGGCTCGGCGGCTGGTGGTATCGCCAATAATCAACCCCTGGCAGTTCTCAATGCTCCCGGTCGTCCCTCGGTGAGTAACTTTAGTAATGCTAATATTTTTGTCTATTGACGCAATTGGGTAATGGGTAATAGGTAATAAGCAGATGAGGATCTTGCCGATCTCTTGATCTCCCCATCTGCCTATTCCCTAAAAATAGTATCCTGTGATACTATTTTGGAATGATTTGTGAAGAAAATCCTGAAATCCATAGAAATTAAAGGTTTGGCCGATCCATATGGGGATGACAGAGATTAGAATAATCCAGTGAAACTCTGAAATAATGGGAGTTTCAGCAGTTTAACCTGAAAAGGAGATGCAACATGAATAAAGGTGAATTGGTCGATAAGGTGTCTGAAAAGGCTTCAGTGACCAAAAAACAAGCGGATGCGGTGTTGAGTGCTGCCCTGGAAGCGATTATGGAAGCGGTGTCTGAAGGTGACAAAGTGACCTTGGTTGGCTTTGGGTCGTTTGAGTCGCGGGAGCGGAAAGCACGAGAAGGACGCAATCCTAAAACTGGAGATAAAATGGAAATCCCAGCGACTAAAGTTCCTGCGTTTTCGGCCGGTAAGCTGTTTAAGGAAAGAGTAGCTCCTCCGAAAGACGAGTAAGTTTCCGATTTATTCCATTAAGTCAGTGTCTTTCCAACGTCCGGTTCATGGAGGAAATGTTGTTTGGGCAGCCTCAATTGCAGGCTGTTCACCCGATCGCCTTCTGGATTTTTCCGCTAGTATCAATCCGTTAGGCCCTCCACAATCGGCGATCGCCGCAATTACAACCCATTTGCATCGGATTACTCTGTACCCAGATCCCCAGTATTCCCAGCTACGGGAACATCTGGGGCGATTTCATCAACTGCCCCCAGAGTTCATTTGGCCGGGGAATGGGGCGGCAGAATTACTGACTTGGATTGCTCGTCAGTTTCAAGGGTGTGGCGGTGTGACGTTGCTCACTCCTGCATTTCGGGACTATGAACGAGCGCTTCAAGCTTTTGGAGTTCCCATTCAACCCTATCCCCTAAGTTGGTCTGGGTTAGCCTCTTCCCTTCCTAATTCTGCTAATCCTGGATCGGGCTTATTGCTGAATAATCCCCATAATCCGACGGGTAAATTATGGCGGCGTGAGGAGATTTTGCCGGTTTTGGATCGATTTAAGTTTGTGGTGATTGATGAGGCGTTCATGGACTTCCTAAACCCCTCAGAAGACCAAAGTTTAATCCCGCTGCTCCAAGATTATCCTCATCTGGTGATTGTGCGATCGCTCACTAAGTTTTATAGTTTACCCGGCCTGCGTCTGGGTTATGCGATCGCCCATCCAGCCTTAATTGCACAATGGCAAAACTGGCGCGATCCTTGGCCGGTGAATATCCTTGCGGAAGTAGCCGGAATTGCGGCGATCCAAGATTATGATTTTCAACGGCAAACTTGGGACTGGTTACCTCCCACCCGCGAGTATGTTTTTGAAAGGTTGCGATCGCTGCCGGGGTTCGATCCTTATCCAGGAGCGGCGAATTTCTTATTAGTCAAGGTCGATCGATCCGTTAAGAAGCTACAAGAGCGGTTATTAAAAGAACACCAGATCCTGATCCGAGACTGTGCGAGTTTTCCTGAACTGGGCGATCGCTATTTCCGCATTGCCATCCGTTCGTCCTCTGATAATCAACGCTTACTTGATGCTCTCAGCAATTAACTCAAATCTTGATTAACTCATATCAATGAAGCAATCAATTAAAAAAAGAACCCTGAGCGCTGTATCATTCCAGTTTATTAACTCTGGACTGTTGGGCTAATATGCCGTATTTGGGAGCAAATACCATGGCTAGAATGAAGAAGAGGGTCAACAGCACCACGATCGCTCCTCCTGTAGAGATATCCAGATGATAACTGACATAGGTTCCCAGGATACACGATAGCACACTGCTAGTAATGGAGAGTCCCATCATCCGATCGAAGCGATCGGTCAGTAAATAGGCTATTGCTCCTGGAGTCACGAGCATAGCAATCACCAGAATAATACCCGCCGTTTGCAAAGCCGTAACAATGGTTAGAGCCAAAACTGACAACAAGGTATAATACATCAATTGGATATTTAACCCGATCGCCTGAGCATGATTGGGATCGAAACAGAACAGCAATAAATCCTTACGTCGCAACAGAATCACCAGTAACGTTATGGTTCCTGCAATCAGGGTTTGAATAATATCACTGTTAGAAATGCCCAACACATTGCCAAACAGGATATGAAACAGATCCACATTACTGGGAATTTTGGTAATCAACACAATTCCAAAAGCAAAAAAACCGGTAAAGACTACGCCAATTACCGCATCTTCCTTTAACCGAGTTTTCGATTGCACATACCCTATCGCCACCGTTGCGCCAAATCCAAACAAGAATGCTCCCACCGCAAAGGGAATATTCAGAGCATAGGCAACCACTACTCCAGGAACTACCGCATGGGAAACCGCATCCCCCATCAGTGACCAGCCTTTGAGGGTAATATAACAGGAGAGTACAGCACAAACTAAACCGACAAAGGCACTCACCCACAACGCTCGGACTAAAAATCCATATTCTAGGGGTTCAAGGAGCCAATCTAAAACTACTAGGGAATAGGGAATAGGGAATAGGGAATAGGGAATAGTCAAGAATCGACCTCGAAATTTGGGGACAGAGAGTGCAAACTTTGTATGGGTAAACCGCCAAACGTCATCGCTAGGTTCTCTTGGGTAAAGGTTTCTGCTGTGCTTCCAGATGCCAGAATCGTCTGATTAATTAAAATTGTGCGATCGCAGAATGTGGAAATCGAGGCTAAATCGTGGGTAGAGACCAGAATTGTGTATCCTTCATCGCGCAACTGCATCAGCAAATCAACGATTCGCTTCTCCGTTTTCACATCCACCCCGGTAAATGGTTCGTCCAATAAAATCACTTTACCGTCTTGAGAGAGCGATCGCGCCAAAAATGCCCGTTTCTTTTGTCCTCCTGACAGTTCCCCAATTTGCCGATTCCGAAATTCTACCATTCCCACCCGCTCTAAACTTTCCATCACCAACCGCCGATCTTTCGCACTCGGAATTCGCAACATATTCATATAGCCATAGCGTCCCATCATCACCACATCAAAGACGCTGACCGGAAAATTCCAATCCACTTCATCTGACTGGGGAACATACGCCATTAACTGCCGCTTTTGAGCTATTTTCACCGGCATTCCACCCACCCGAATTTGTCCTTGCTTAGGAGGTAAAAAGCCCATAATGGATTTAAATAACGTCGATTTTCCGCCCCCATTGGGCCCCACTAAGGCGGTAATCGTTCCGGGTTCCACTGTACAATTGGCATTATAAATGGCCAGCCGAGCATTACTGTAAGTAACACTCAGATTATTAACAGTTATATTGAGCGGTTCAGTCAAGGATGACATCGTTTTCTCCAGTGGGTAATTATGGAATTTTCAATGGATTGATTGAGGCTTGCTCTCCCACGTGAGAGAGAGGGAAGGCAACTATAACAATCCATTTGTAATCAGTTGCACATCATATTCGAGCAACTCTAAAAATGTGGGTACAGGCCCCTCTGCTGTAGACAAGGAATCAACATAAAGATTGCCGCCAAACGTTGCGCCTGTGGTTTCCGCCACTTGCTTTTGTCCTTTATCATTCACCGTCGTTTCACAAAAAATTGCGGGAATTTGCTTACTTTTGACTCGATCGATCACCCCTTTAACTTGTTTGGGCGTAAACTGTTGCTCGGAATTAATCGGCCAGATATAAATTTCATTCATCCCGTAATCCCGTGCCAGATAAGAAAAAGCGCCTTCACAGGTAACTAAGTAACGTTGATTTTTGGGGACTTTTTCTATAGCTTCGCGCAGTTTTTGGTCAATGACTTTGAGCTTTTCACTATAAGCTGCTGCATTAGTATTATAGGTTTCGGCGTTGTCTGGATCGAGGGTAACAAACGCTTGGCGGATATTTTCCACATAAATTAGGGCATTTTGGGGAGACATCCAAGCATGAGGATTGGGTTTGTCGATGTAGGGGCCTTCAGCAATGGGAATGGGTTCAATACCTTCAGTTAAGAGGACAGAGGGCACATTTTCCAGGTTGCCTAAAAATTGCTCAAACCACCGCTCTAGATTCATGCCGTTATATAAAATCAGGTCAGCGTTTTGTGCTTTGATGAGGTCGCTGGGGGTGGGTTCGTAACCGTGAATTTCTGCACCGATGCGGGTAATGGACTCGACCGTTAGTTGATCCCCGGCAACGTTTTGGGCAATATCAGCAAGAACGCTAAAGGTGGTGAGGACTTTCTTTTTATTTTCGGTTTCTCCAATGGTAGAGCTTGGATTTTCAGGAGTTTGCTCTAAGGTTGTATTGCTGTCTATACCTGCACAGCTTGTCAGACCTAGGGTGAGGACTAAACTAGCGATCGCCATTAAGGTGGATGGATAGGAATAAGGCATGGAGAAATCAGCCCAGTTAATTTCATAATCGTTTCATCTTTCATATTTATATCATAATTTGCTCGGTGTGTATTTAAAAAAATTGTAGGGGCGAAAACTTTTTCGCCCCTACAGGAATCTTGGGATGGCGGTTGAATTAGCCTTTGAGCTTGCGACGCAAGATGCCGCCACCAATACCACCAACAAGAGTCACCCCTACAACCCCAGCGAGAATGTAACGATTGGCGATACGGTTACGGTTGTGGGTATGGTAAGGATGTCCCTCAAGATAGCTGATATTCTCTGATTCAATCCCTTCGCCACTCACGGGAACGATAATGTTATCCCAATGACCGCCTTCTCCAATTTCTACGGACCACTCACCGGGAATGGAGGGATCGGGTTGGAGGACAAATTCACCATTCTCATCTGTTGTGGTTTCGAGCCAAGGTGTGGTGGGGTCGTTGGGAGCGTAAACAACGACAGGGGCACCTTCAAAGGCTTCACCACTGCTAAACATCGATTGGATTTCTAGGCGATCGGACATAGACTGGTAATCTGTTTCTACGGAGTGGGCAAGGGCAACTTTGGGTAAGCTCACGATGCTCAGTAGCACGGCAGATAGGGTAAGGAAGGATTTCATTACGATACTCTCCTGTTGGTTCTGAGGGTTTTAGTCAATCTTAAAAGCAAATCACTGGCATTGGGCACATAGATACTGCTCATTGCCCATAGACCAATTCTTCGTAACATGGCTCTGTCAATCAGGATCTGATCTCCATTAAACATGGGGTGGGGGGGTGGAATGGGAGCGTCTTGAGCGCTGGAGGCGAAAAGCGAGCAAGATGTTTGCGCGACTGGCTTTACCTCATTTTTTCCCGATCGCCCCTCTTTCTTTCCATCTTGTGATTAACATCACTAAAAAGATTCTGTCAAGTCACAGAAACATTTCTTTATAATTTGTTATATTAGTTTACAACAACGAGAAACAAAGAGGTCAACCTGATGTACACAACGGTTAATCCTGAAGGACAGCTCAATAACTACGCTAACGAGCCTCAAATTTACTATGCAGACTTCCCCAGTCAAGAACAGCAGCAACGCTACATGCTCCAAGGGGCAATTTCTCTCCTCCTCACAACCGCTTTGATCCTCACTGGAATTGCTGTGAGCTAACTCTCTTCTCTCCTCTCTATACAAACGCTAGTCGAGCCGCTTAGTTAACTACTAGGTGGCTTTTCTTTTTATGAGGTAATCGGTCTTAGGTTAGCAAAGCCGATCGCACTCAAGAAAAATCCCAATTGCACGATCACAATACTGGGGCCGGAGGGCAAGTCAAATAAGGCAGAGAGGACAATTCCGCATAAAGCGGCGATCGCTCCAATAACCGCAGATAAGATCGCATAGGTGGTGAAGTTCTGAGTCATTAAGCGAGCGGAACAGGCAGGAATGACAATAAAAGCGCTCACCAGTAACACCCCGATCGCCTTGATCGCGACACCAACAACTAACGAAAGCAGCACAACGAAGGCGGTACGATGGGTTTCTACCGATACACCACGGGCGATCGCCATTGGTTCATGAAGTGTCAACATCATCTGAGTGCGCAGGGTTGAGGCAATAAATCCAATACAAACCAATAATAGGAGCGTGCTAATGATTAGATCGAAGGTTTGTAGAGCTAAAATATCCCCAAAAAGTAAGTGATTGATGCCTCCTTTGTATTCCCCGATCAGACTGAGAGTAATAATGGCAAAGGCTAAGGAGGAGGAATAAACAATATTGAGGACAGCATCTGTCCACAGTTGGGTGCGCTCTAGAAAGGTATTGACCACCAGGGCAAAGATCGCTGCAAAGGGGAGAATCACCCATGAAGGATTCAGTCCTAATAATAGCCCTAAACTTAATCCCAAGAGAGTCGAGTGTCCCAGGGCATCACTAAAAAATGAGAGTTGCCGCAAAATCGTAAAACTGCCCAACAGTCCCCCCATTGTTCCCATTAATACGCCTCCCATCAGTGCCCGTTGCATAAAGGCAAATTGGAAGAGTTCTATAGCGCGTGAGATTTCGGTTTCCATTACATTCACAATTAAACAACGTTGTGGGGGTGGGTTCACAAAAAATCTACAAAACACATCAATAACTTTACTCAACCCGCCCTCATCCTCTAAGCCCTACCCATGTTCAATTTTTAATTAATACAGCGCTTTGCTTGCGTTATGAAATACAAGCTTGAATTCTCTCTCTCCATGTACCACAACTCTATTCCCTATTCCCCAGCGCAAAGCTCTGTATTAGGATCGACAGGAATGATGATAACGAGTAAAGGCAGAACCGTAAGCGGCAATTAGATTTTCGGTACTGAGCGTGTTTTCTGGTGTCCCTTGACAGAGTAAGGTACGGTTTAGACAAAGGACGCGATCGCATTGTTTTTTCACCATATCCAAATCATGGGAAATCTGTAAAATTGCCCAATGATATTCTTGTCGCAGTTCTTCGAGGAGTTGATAAAACTCGGCTTCTCCTCGGATATCTAATCCCGCAGGGGCTTCATCTAAAATCAGTAATTTTCGGGGTCTAGCCAGACAATAAGCGAGTAAGATGCGCTTGGTTTCTCCACCGGAAAGTTGACTAATGGGTTTGTGTTTTAAATGCCAGGCATCGACCCGCGAGAGCGCTTCTCGGACGGCTTTACGGCGCTCTCGATAGCCTGACCAGGGCAACTGAAAACCGAGCCGATCCCAACCTAAGCCGACCAGTTCGGCTACTGTCATGGGCAGACGGCGATCGAAGAGAAAGTTTTGCGGTAAATAGGCGATTTGTTGACGAATTTGCGCCGGCAGTTTACCTTTAGGATTCATCGGTTTTCCTAATAGGGAAATATGACCTGATTTTCGAGGTAAGATGCCTAAAATGGCTTGAATTAGGGTGCTTTTCCCTGCTCCATTGGGTCCGATGAGGGCGGTATCTGTACCCGTAGATAAAGTAAAGGATACGTCATGGACGACCCCTGGTGTGCGATCGCGATCGACGATTAAGCCTTCAACTTCCAATACTATTTCGGTCAAGCTCGATCTCCTGGTTTCTTAAGGTTCTCTAGGCTTTTCCTGGATTAGTAGATTTTTGGACTAGGAGAGCCTGTGTAGAATGATTATCATTTTAGAGTGTCACGGGAGAAAAAACAAGGCGATCGAGAGGATATAGCGTTAGGCAATAGGTAATATCAAATCCTTAGATATGTGCTACAGATGGTTGACACTCTGGACACGGAGAAACGGGGACACGGGGATTGATATGTAGCGTGATTTTTAGGATTTGATATAATAGGCAGTTTTACCCTTCTCTTGAGGAGTCCATAGTCAAGATACGAAATAACAGAAACTGCGTTTTCTGATAGGCATTAAAATTATCATCACTGACTAAAATTAAGCTGGGACTGCCATCGGCAAAATGGGGGCCAAATGTCATCCCTTCGAGGTTATCCAAGGTAATGCCCAACTGAGCTAAATCTAAAACCAATTGTTTACGAATAGGTTTCAACTCTCCTAAATTGCCTTGAAGAGAGGATACATTAGAAATATCGCTGGCCGATCCGGTCACTGCTTGAAAGATTTTTGCTGTAACTACAGAGCCATTAAAAGAGCGCTCTAGGGTGAGAAAATGTCCGGGTTCATCTAAGGCTAAAATTTCTGTTAATCCTTGGGCGATGATATCTGGTTCAGGTGTATCGAGTTCATAGAAATGTTCGGAAACTAACAGGGGTGGCCCTTCACTGAGTAGATAATGCATCCACCGCACTCTAGTATTCACTAATTCTTTGGGTTCTGGATCTCGATCTTGGATTAAGGCGGCTTCTGTAGCAACAAATACGCGTAAAGGTTCGCCAGTTGTGGGAACGAGGCCGATGGGGTTGGTGGTTAAGGACTCAAACCCTAGGTTATTTTGTACTCCTTTTTGTTCTTCTTTTCCTGAAGTATCAGGGATATAGCGTTGAGGAATGGGGAGCTGATTGAGCCATTGTCCTGTTTGCCGGTCATATTCAGCGATCGCCGGGGGGATCTGTTGGTTTGCAACCCCTTCACTGGCAATGAGTAGGGTTCGGTTGGGAGTGAGAGCTAACCCTTCTGGATCGAGGCTACCTTCTGCATATGGCGTACCTTCCGGGGTTTTTAAGGCAGTAACGGTTTCTACATCAATTTCAAAGGGGTCAAGACTCAGATTCAAGGTATAAAAGCGAGCGGGGCCGTGGAAACTGCGGTCATCCGAAAGAGCATAGAGGCGATCGCGTTGGCGATCGTAGGCGATCGCTGATAACCCACCCACGATGGTTTCCTGAAACTCCTGTTTGGGTAGGGTGACTTCTCCCACCCATTCCAAAGATAAGGGTAAAAACAGCCGATCTTGGGCACTCACTTGCGGTAGACTACAACCGGTCAGCAACCCAAGCAGACAGCAACCGAAGACAAAAAGGGGAACTAAGAAGCGTTTCATTCGGGCAAAACTCATATAGCACTTTGTGCTAGGGAATAGGGAATGGGGAATAGGGAATAGGATTGTGGTACATGGCTTTGGGAATTCAACAGCTTACTCTATAAAAGCACAAAGTGCTGTATCAATTAACCATTATAGCGATCCTTTTTTCTATAGCAGTGAATCAGTTGCTGAGGACGGTTAGGTTATTGTTTATAGTAAAGTGTCCTAACTCTCCCTTCCCCTGCTATAACTCATCTTCTAACCCTGGTCGAGCCATGGGAGCAACCCTTACTTTACTCACATAGCGCAACATCATCGCCCCAGCAACCGCTACAATTAAGCTCATCCAACCGACTCCCTGATTCAAGAGTAAAAAGCCGCCTACAGCAAACATCGCACCAAATAAGAGCAATGTGGCTGCACTGATTTTGAGTAAATCTTGGGGTAAGCTTTGTGCCGGTTTCAAGCCCGTGCGCGATCGCTGCCGTCGCCATCCAGGACCGCCAGGGCGCACTAACCGATAGAATTCATCTAAGGTTTGATCTGATTCTGGTGCCGTTAACAACATGGCAGCTATCCAGCAAATTCCACTAATCCCAGCCGTCACCAGTAATCGCAAGCCAAAATCTTTAATGGTTAATAGAGGTACAACACTGGTGGTTAATCCTATGATAAATCCACCGACCATCGAGGCTAATTCCGCTGCGGCATTAATGCGCCACCAAAACCAGCGTAGAATCAAGACTAATCCGGGCCCTGTACCGATCGCAATCACTAATCGAAATACGGTGGCTACATCTTGGGCATAGAACGCGGCGATCGCCCCTAAAACGGTTACCATAACCGAAGACATACGACCGACTAAGACTAACTCCGACTGGGTAGAGTCAGGACGGAAAAAGCGTAAATATAAATCATTGGTTAAATAGGATGCGCCCCAGTTAATGGAGGTTGAAACCGTACTCATAAACGCTGCCAGCAAGGAAGCCACCACTAATCCCAACATCGCTGGAGGCAAGAAATCGAGCATTAATTTTGGATAGCCCAGCTCCGGATCTTCCAAATTGGGATAAACCACTAGAGCCACCAGAGCAACTAAAATCCAAGGCCAAGTCCGCACCCCATAATGCAGAATATTGAAAAACCAGGCCGCTTTTTCCGCTTCTGCTTCATTTTTTGAGGCTAATAATCGTTGGATAAATTCGCCACCCCCGTCACTACGACGAAACGCCCACCACTGAATCAACAAATACGCTCCAAACGTACTTAAGCTGAGACTGGCGGTTTCCGTATTCAGAGGAAAAAAGGCTAAGATATCCGTATCTGTGCGCTCTTGCACGAGGGGAATTAACTCGTGAATGCCGCCCACATGACTCACTGCGATCGCGGCAACGGCGATCGCCCCAAATAACCCGAGAAAAAACTGGAAAAAATCCGTCGCCACCACCCCCCAAAGTCCAGAAATTCCGGCATAGAATAGCACAAATAAACTCACCCCTACCACACTCCAGAGTTTAAGGTTCTCTGCCGGTTCTATGCCCAAACTTTGCCATAATTCCAGGGCATCAATCACTTTCACCATCGCCAACATCGCGTAGCCAATGCCAATACAATTAATCGGAACTGCAAACAAAAAAGCCTTCACTGCTCGTAGAATGGCTGCCATCGATCCCCCATAGCGAATTTCCGTTAACTGGGCATCCGTAACCACTCCCGATCTGCGCCACATCCGGGCAAAGATATAAATCATCACCACATGAGCCATACCAAAGCTCCACCATTCCCAGTTTCCCGCAACCCCTCGACTGGCAACCACTCCAGCAATGTAGAGGGGAGTATCAATAGAAAAAGTAGTCGCTGCCATACTGGTTCCGGAGAGCCACCAAGGGAGCGATCGCCCCGATACAAAAAATGCCTCCAGTCCCTCCGAGGCTTTTCCTGATAGATATAACCCTAATCCTAACGTTAAGAGCAAATACAACAGAACAATCAACCAATCAATGGCAGCCATACCCTTCCTATAACATCGGCGCTCTTATCTTACGGCTAATTCTGCGCGATCGCCCCTTGAGTTTTGGGCATAATTGCTAGGATCGCTATTTTATCGGCTCATTTAGGGTATCCCTTATGTCTCTAGGGGAGAACTAGGAGGCAATTTGCACCCAACCTAGACTGAAAAATATAGGTAACGATTATTGAACGACTAGGTTATGACGTTTGAAAATACCAATCGTTTGTTCTAATAATTCCTGGGAAGGAGGTTCAGTGTTCTTGAGTTGATAATCATAGCCGAGTTGTTGCCATTTGTATTCTCCCATTTTATGGAAGGGTAAAATTTCAACTTTTTCTACATTCTCAAAAAGAGCCACAAATTCAGCTAGTCCATTAACATTATTAAAAGCATCTGTCAACCCAGGGACTAACACAAATCTGATCCATGTTGGCTTCTGAATTTTGTTGAGATATCGAGCAAAATCAAGCGTTGGCTCAATAGAAACATGGGTTACTTTTTTGTAAATTTGAGGATCGAAAGATTTGATATCTAATAAGACTAAATCCGTATAGTCTAAAACCGATTTAGCCATCTCTACATTGATGTACCCGGATGTATCTAAAGCAGTATGAACTCCAATCTGGCGACATCTTTGAAAAATTTCTTTAACAAACTCAGGTTGCATCAAAGGCTCACCTCCAGTCACCGTTACACCGCCACCAGAAAATTGAAAGTAAGACCGATATTTCTCAATTTCTACCATCAATTCATCAACAGATATTGCTTCTCCATCTTCAATACAACGAGAATCAGGATTATGGCAGTATAAACACCGTAAAGGACAACCTTTTGTAAAAATCACAAATCGAATTCCAGGACCATCGACTGTCCCACAAGTCTCTATTGAATGAATAATACCTGTCGATCCCATATAATTAGTGATGATAACGTTGACCGCTTAAACTTAACTTCATACAATTATCCCCATCCTTATTGTTAGCATAGGATGGGGATTGGCGATCGCAGCTTAAGTTTACAGTTGACTGTGGAATGTGCGGTTAATCACATCCAATTGTTGTTCGCGGCTTAGTTTAATGAAATTGACGGCATAACCAGATACTCGAATCGTCAACTGAGGATATTCTTCAGGATGGTTCATTGCATCGACTAAGGTGTCTCGATTGAGAACGTTAACATTGATATGATGCCCCGTGTCGTGGAAATAACCATCTAGCATTCCGACCAAATTATTGACTTTCCCATCGTCAGTTGTCCCTAAGGCTTGAGGCACAATTGAAAAAGTGTATGAAATCCCATCTTGAGCATGTTCATAGGGTAATTTGGCAATGGAAGCCATAGAAGCAATCGCCCCTTTAGTATCTTGTCCGTGCATCGGATTGGCTCCAGGAGCAAAGGGTTCTCCTGCCTTTCGTCCATCCGGTGTACTGCCCGTCTTTTTACCATAAACCACGTTGGAGGTAATGGTGAGAATGGATTGGGTAGGTGTTGCCTGACGATAGGTTTTGTTTCTACGGATTTTATCCATGAAGGTCGTTAAAATACCAGAGGTAATCTGGTCAACTCGTTCGTCATTATTGCCAAATTTTGGATAATCTCCAGTCACTTCGTAGTCAATGGCTAACCCTTCTTCATTACGCAGGACTTTCACCGTCCCATATTTAATCGCTGCCAAGGCATCTCCAACTACGGATAAACCCGCCATCCCACAAGCCATTGTCCGATAAACATCGCGATCGTGCAATGCCATTTCTAAAGTTTCGTAGCAGTATTTATCATGCATATAGTGAATGACATTGAGGCTGTTAACATACAGTTTGGCTAACCAGTCCATCAAAAGGTCAAACTTAGCGGTGACTTCTTCGTAGTCTAGATATTCACCAGTAATGGCAGCATAAGGAGGGGCGATTTGCTCGCCTGTTTTTTCATCCTTACCCCCGTTAATGGCATACAGTAATGCTTTGGCGAGGTTAACTCTCGCGCCGAAAAACTGCATTTGTTTGCCAATTTTCATCGCCGAGACACAGCAAGCAATACCATAATCATCGCCAAACTCTGGACGCATCAAGTCATCATTTTCATACTGGATGGAACTGGTATCGATGGAAACCTTGGAACAATATTGTTTGAACGCGATCGGCAATTTTTCCGACCACAAAATTGTTAAATTTGGCTCAGGTGCAGGGCCTAAATTGTAGAGGGTATGCAAGAAACGGAAACTATTTTTAGTGACTAGGGGACGGCTATCAACTCCCATTCCTCCAATAACTTCTGTCACCCAAACCGGATCGGCTGCAAATAATTGGTTATATTCAGGAGTGCGTAAGAAGCGTACCATCCGCAGCTTCATCACAAATTGATCGATTAATTCTTGAACTTGAGCTTCAGAGATTTCTCCTGATTTCAAATCCCGTTCAATGTAAATATCGAGGAAATTGGAAACACGCCCCAAGGACATCGCTGCACCATTTTGCTCTTTAACCGCAGCTAAGTATCCAAAATAAGTCCATTGTATGGCCTGTTGAGCATTGGCGGCTGGATTTCCCAAATCAAAACCATAACTTGCCCCCATGATTTTCAATTTTTTAAGGGCTTTGATTTGTTCAGAGATTTCTTCTCGTAAACGAATCACTTCCTCGTCCATGACATCATATTCTAAGGAAGATAACTGTTGCTGTTTATCTTCGATTAGAAAATCAACACCATAGAGGGCAACACGGCGATAATCTCCAATGATACGTCCCCGTCCATAGGAATCAGGTAAACCGGTGATAATTCCTGAGTGGCGAGCCTTCCGCATTTGGCGGGTATAAGCATCGAAAACACCGTCATTATGGGTTTTACGATATTGAGTAAAAACGTCATGAGTTTCAGGATCTATGGTGTAACCATAGGCTTCTAAAGATTTCTCAACGACTCGAATTCCCCCAAAAGGCATGATGGCTCGTTTGAGGGGTTTGTCTGTTTGCAGTCCGACAATTTTTTCTAGGTCTTGATTGATGTAACCTGCACCATAGGCAATAATGCCAGAAGGAATTTTGGTTTCTGCATCCAAAACGCCTTTTTCGCGCTCCTGTTTCATCAATTCTTTAACTTCAGCCCAAAGTTGGTCTGTTGACTGACTTATGTTTTCCAGAAAAGATTCATCTCCCTCATAGGAGGTGTAATTTTTTTGGATAAAGTCTCTGACGTTAACTTCTTGCGCCCATGTTCCTCGTTTAAATCCTTGCCATGCTTGGTCTTGCGATGTTACTTGGCTTTGTAATTTAGATCGAGTTTGTTGAATGTCGATGTTGCTAACCATTTTTTTTGAGTGCTTTTGACTTTTTTCACACTCACCTCCTTCTTCTCTTATTTGTAGCACATTTTTTTATTATGCTCCTAATGATGCATGAATTTTCATGATTTTTTAATATCTTTTTTCTACATTAAAATTTGTTCATCCCGATTAGTTTATCTTTAAAAAACAAGATAAACTGACAAGCTAGAGATGGGAATTAATGAGTCTTTGGCTAAGTTAGATGAACAGGAATTGGGAGATCGCAACTACGGACAGAAACAATAGACTAAAGCTCGTTTCTAGCTTGGCAACGTTGTAGATGGGAGTGGTACAATACCAATTTTTTTTCCAAAGAATTAAGGCGATTTTGAGTAGGGCAATTCCAAAACTCAGGGCAGCGATCGCCGAGAGCCAGCCCAAAAACCAAAGTTCGGTAATGATAGCAGTCGCAATGAGATGATAGAGAACAGGTGGAATGAGCGATGAGGTTTTGGATTTGCGCAGTTTGACGGTAAAAATAGCACTGCTAAAAAATAGCGTGTTGAGTAGCCATAGACCGATGATAGACGTTGTCCAGGTTCCCGTTGTAGCGATGTAAGCCAATGGAACAGCCAGACAAACTGCGGCGAAAGTGATGAACTCATTAACATAGGTTTTTTGCTGACGATTTAAAACTGAAAGAGTATCGATCGCCAAGGTAACGATCGCTCCTAGATAAATCCATCGCAATAGGGGCGCTTGTAGATATAAGTAACCGCCAGTTATTAAGGCTATGCCTGCATAAATACTACTCCAAAGCAGAAATCGAGGTTTCCAACTGTGGCGCTGTTTGATTTGTAAGGTAAGGGGATGTTCGGCTTGGAACCCGGCAAAAGCACACACTAGAGCTAGAGTTGTGGAGAGAGTCCAGTGTTGAGAAGCCGCAACTCCCGTCAAAAATGAAATCACCAGCATGACATAGATACCATGATGGGGCGATAGAGTGGGGCGATACCAAAGGCGAGGTAAAGAGGTTACTGATTCTGGAACGACATTGGATTGAGAGGATGCCACAATATTAGAATCTCCTGTGTAAAGCTTGTCTTAGGCTGATAAGGTTAGCAAAAAGGCCAAGTTCGTCTGAGCCTTGAGAGAGTGAGGAGCATGGGCAGGCATGACGACGAAGACTCCGGTTTCCAGTTCAATCTCCTCGCCCTCTAGCGTCAAAGTTCCTTTTCCTTCCAATACGCTGATGGTGGCATTGCGAACAGCAGTATGTTCGGAAATTCCCGTATTTGCTGCTAGACAAAACAGGGTGTATTTACAGCAATCATCTTGGAGTACAACTTTGCTTAATATCCCTGCTTCGGGGTATTCAATAACATCAGGTAATTTTAGGTATGAGGAGGCAATGTTGAGTAGAGTGGTTGTCATGGGTTTTCCTCTAGGGGCGTTGAGCGCACAAAACGATGTATCCTAAATCATCTTTATATTCTTGGAAGACTTGCCGCATCTGCAAGATTCGCGATCGCAGTTGGGGATCGATCGACATATTCCAGGTAATTTTCATCGTGCCGAGCCAGCCTTCATCATGGAGCATTTGTTTGGGATTGAGCAAACCCATGGCACCAGTTTGATGAAACTGCACTTGTAGTCCTGCACTTTCACAGGCTTGAACCCACTCAATTTGGGTGAGTGGGTTGGCATTGACGCGAATCGCGGAAGATAATGCCTGACGAATTTCGCTGTTTTGACTGCATACGAGCAGTTCGTGGGATAGAAAGCGTCCACCAGGACGTAGGCGATTTCGCACTCCTCTGAGAATTTTGGCTTTAGCCGATGGAGATTGCATAGTCAAAATGGCTTCGGCTAGCACAAAATCAAATTCACCTGGAACCCGATCTAAGTTGAAAATATCGCCTTCTATGACGCTCACTCGATCCTTAGCTCCAGCAGCAACAATGTTAGCTTGGGCTGTTGCCACACTGTCAGTATTTCTTTCAATCCCGATGACCTTAACTGGGTGCTTTTTAGCTAAGGCGATCGCGCTATGCCCAAAACTAGCGGCTAACTCCAGTACGCTATCGCCTGGCTGAAAATTGGCCGCTGCCAACAACCTATCCGTTGCAGCTCGTCCACCAGGACGTAGAAGCTTTTTTCCTGCCTTTGCTAACACCTGATGTCCAGGAGCTGTTTTTAAGTTCAGTACTTTTTGCGACATAACTTAGGGGTGGGGTGAATTTAATGCAAATTTTTATCAATAGATTACAATCTAATTGTAGTACAAAAGCTTGAGGTATCGGGTTTAGCTTTATATTTTTTTAATCAATCTCTGCTTCACCCTGGGCTGAGTTAGGGACGTTTGTCCCATTTTCCCTGTAATCCATACAGAGATTGCCTTTCGACTCTTCTTCACTGGGATGAATTCTAGTTTCTAACACGGATTCGTCCGTCTGCCAGATCTATGGATTAGCAATAACCTTGAATGATCTATAAAGTTTAATGAGAATATTTATGAATAGATAGATCGCCCAGGAAAAGTGTAGAACCAAGTTTCCTTGCATCAAATCCCAAAACGCTGTATTATTGATTGATTCGACTGAGAAAGGATTTCAGGCGATCGCTCTTAGGTTGGGAAAATAGCTCTTGAGGATCGCCAGATTCTTCGATAATGCCTTGGTGGAAGAACAAAACTTTATTGGAAACTTCCCGCGCAAACTGCATTTCATGGGTCACCACCACCATAGTCATTCCCTCTTGAGCGAGTTGCTTCATCACGCTGAGAACTTCCCCAACCAACTCTGGATCGAGGGCACTTGTCGGTTCGTCAAACAGGAGAATACTAGGGTTCATGCATAAGCTACGGGCGATCGCCACCCGTTGTTTTTGTCCCCCTGAAAGTTGTTCTGGATAAAACTGAGCTTTATTGCCTAAACCCACCTTTTCTAAGTAATGGATTGCTCGCTCTCGACCTTCTGATTCCGACTGTTTCAAAACCTTCAGAGGGGCAAGCATCAAGTTTTGTAAAACCGTTAAATGGGGAAACAGATTGAAGTGCTGAAAGACCATCCCCACTCGACTTCGGAGTTGACGCAGCGTCGCTTGACTGACTTGCGCATGGGACAGATCGATCCCCATCACTTCTAAGCGTCCTTTATTAATAGACTCTAGACGATTTAAGCACCGTAAAAAGGTTGTCTTGCCACATCCAGAAGGGCCAATTACCGAAACCACATCCCCTTCAGATAAAGTGGTCGTTACCCCTTTTAGCACTTCAAGGTCGTCAAAACTTTTATGCAAGTCTTCACATGCCATTACGGGAGTTGCTGAATTAACCATCGTTTTTGAACCATCTTTAGGGGGATTGAGTTTAGAGTATCTAAACCTTCAACCTCTAAAGTGTATCCAGGATTACTTTTCTTCACCAAGCAACCGTTGATACTAATCAACACTCTGATGTGGTTTTATGGAGAAAAGAGGCCTGACAATGATGGGGAGTAAGTGGTTGAAGCGCAAAATTCAAGTTTGTCTGGCGATCGCCAGTTGTCTACTCGTGGTCATCTTCACCAGTTTATCAACTTTCGCCCAATCCTCTGCACCAACCCTCCAGGTGGCGACAGAACCCACGTTTCCCCCCTTTGAAATGCAAGACCAAGCAACCGGAGAGTTAAGTGGATTTGATATTGATTTAATGACAGCCATTGGTGAAGCGGCTGAACTGAATATCGAATTCGTCAGCTTACCCTTTGATGGCATTATTCCCGCTCTCCAGTCGAAAACTATGGATGCGGCGATTAGTGGCATGACGATCACCGCAGAGCGAGCGCAAACCGTATCCTTTTCTCGCCCTTATTTTAAAGCGGGTTTAGCTATAGCGGTGCAAGAGGACAATACCAGCATTAAAAATTTTTCTGATTTAGAAGGCAAACAAATAGCCGTTCAAATTGGCACCACTGGGGCCCAGGAAGCCAGTACCATCGAAGGGGCAAATGTCAGTTCTTTTGACTCAGCCTCTTTGGCTCTACAAGAACTGATTAATGGCAAAGTGGATGCTGTGGTTAATGATGGGCCGGTGACTTTATACGCTATAAAACAAGCCGGCTTACAAGGCGTGAAAGTCGTCGGTGAATTAGTCACAGAAGAATATTATGGCATTGCTATGCCTAAAGATTCTCCCTACTTAAATGACATTAATAATGCTCTGGAGTTACTGATTCAGGATGGTCGTTATCGCGCTATTTATCAAACTTGGTTCGCGGGTGAACCCCCGGAATTACCCCTCGTTCCCCCTGCCTTAGAAACCCAAGAAGTAATTGTTTTTGATTGGGGAAAACTATTTGCTAATTTAATTCAAGGCTCGACGATTACTTTATTACTCACCGCTTTGGCTTTCGCTTTTGGGTTAATCGGAGGTACGCTAGTGGCGATCGCCCTAATTTCCCCCTACAAACCTTTGCGCCTACTCTGCCGCATTTATGTAGACTTCTTCCGGGGCACTCCCATGCTCGTCCAACTGTTTATGATCTACTTCGGTCTCCCCGGTTTATTCAAAGAATTAGGGTTAGAGTTTAGCTTCGATCGCTTTCCGGCAGCCGTCTTAGCCTTAAGCTTAAATAGTGCCGCCTACTTAGCCGAAATTATGCGCGGGGGCATTGAATCCATTGATAAAGGTCAATGGGAAGCCTCTCAATCCCTAGGCATGAGTCCCCTACAAACGATGCAAGACGTGATTTTTCCCCAAGCCTTACGTCGCATGTTACCCCCTCTAGGTAACGAATTTATTACCTTAGTCAAAGATACCAGTTTAGTCGCCGTGATTGGATTTGAGGAACTATTCCGCCAAGGTCAATTAATGGTAGCCATCACCTATCGATCCTTTGAAGTTTACTTAGCCGTAGCTTTAATGTATCTCGTGCTAACCACCCTATCTTCCTTTGGGTTTAAATGGCTAGAAGTGAGAATGAATCCCCTACAGCGCCAGAAACCCGCCCTTAAAACGTGAAGACTTTTATCACTTGATAGATCAGAATAGGGATGCACTTGCGGTAAAATCCCAAAGATGGTGTAGGTTTCCTCGGTGCAGAAAAAAATAAACCCATGGCCCAGACCCTAAGCAAAGAAATTGTCTTGATTGGAGGAGGACACGCCCATGCGATCGCCCTTCGCCAATTTGCCCTCAATCCCATTCCTGGAGTACGTCTCACCCTGATCGTCGATACCCTACACACCCCCTATTCTGGGATGCTACCGGGCCATATTGCTGGATTCTACAGCTTTGACCAAACCCATATCGATCTACATCATCTCTGTCAATTTGCCCGGGCCCAACTCTATCAAGATCGTGCCATTGGTCTCGATCTCAAACGCAATCAAGTTCTCTGCGCTCACCGTCCCCCTGTCCGCTTTGACCTGCTCTCCATTGATATTGGGAGTACCCCTAACCAGATTCAGGTTCCTGGAGCTAATCACTACGCCATTCCCGCTAAACCGGTTTCCCAGTTCCTCAACCATTGGCGAGAGACCATAGAAAGCTTTGCTCGCCATCCTACCCACCCTTTAAAACTAGCCATTGTGGGTGGAGGTGCAGGGGGCGTTGAGTTAGCACTCACGATGCAACAGGGACTATTTGTCTGCCGTCAAGCTACGGGAGGAATGCGGAATATAGATGCCTCTTTTGTCATGTATACGGCTTCGTTTCCCGAAATTCATCTGTTCCATCAGGGGCAAGAAATTATGTCCTCCCATAACCGAGTGGTGCGCAAACGCATCGCCCAGTTAATGGGTCGTCGGGATATTCAACTGCATTTGGGGGAACGGGTAACCCAAGTTTCCGAGCAGGGTCTTCAGTGTCAGTCTGGATTTACTCTAGAGTGCGATCGCGTGTTTTGGGTGACTCAAGCTTCAGCTCCTCCCTGGTTAAAGGCCGCTGGTTTAGCAACGGATACCGATGGTTTTATTTTAGTTAAGGATTCTCTACAGTCCATTTCCCATCCCCAAGTATTTGCTGCTGGTGATATTGCCACCATGGTGAACTATACGCGGCCCAAGGCAGGGGTGTTTGCAGTGCGTCAAGGTCAGCCGTTATATGAGAATTTGAAACAAGCTGTTTTAGGGAAAGCACCGAAACCCTATCGCCCGCAAAAGCAAATTTTAGGACTCATTGGTACGGGAGATGGAAAGGCGATCGCCTCTTGGGGTAAATGGGGATTGGGCCCTAACCCTTTACTGTGGCGCTGGAAGGACTGGATCGATCGCCGATTTATGGCTCAATTTGAGGACTTTGGGCGATCGCCTACTCATCCCTCCTTGGCCCCAATTCCCATTCCCCCAGAGCGCCTATCCTCAGTGCTGAAGCGGGTGATTACCGACAATCCTAAATTAGAGTCCTTAATCGAGATCGAAAACCCTGGGGACAATTTGGCCTTATCCTCCGTGACCCCGGGTCTCCTAATTAAAAGTATGGATTTACTCACAGATAGCCTGCGAGATCCGTATTTATTCGGCATATTGGCGACTCACCATTGCTTAAATCCCATCTTGGCCAAGGGAGCAAATCCCCACAGTGTTTTAGGTTGGATAGAATTACCCAATAGTCTTCCTACGCAACAGGAAGAAACCCTCTATCAACTGCTCTCAGGTGTTCTGCAAGCGCTAACGATCAGTCAAACTCAGTTAGTGGGATGTCGCGCTTCCCTGGGGCCGCGCTTATCCCTGGGATTTTCTACTCAAGGGTATGTCGATCCCGAACCGGTCTTGTATCCGCCCAAGTTACAACCCGGACAAGTGTTGATTTTGACGAAACCCTTGGGTGTTGGCGCTCTGATGACAGCTCAAGAGCAGTATAAAAGTAAGGGACGATGGTTAGAAGGGGCGATCGCCTCAATGATTCAATCCAATTATCCAGCATCCCTAACCTTTCTGGAAACTGGCGCTACTGCTTGCACAGCAGTAGGCAATTTGGGTTTATTGTCACATCTGACGACCCTGATCAACAATACATCGGTGAGTATTAGCTTGAATTTGGATACTCTACCCGTTTTGGAAGGGACTTTAGAGACTTTGCGCCACGTGCGATCGAGTCCATTCCATCAGGACAATAGTTCCAGCACTTCGACGACGCTCAGTGAACCGATTTCCTATCTGCAAAATGTGTCTAGCTTTGATTCCCATCCTGTCTATCCCCTCTTATTCGATCCTCAATGGTCTGGGGGATTAGTGGCTGGGATTCCCCATCCTCAAGCAGAAGAATGCTTGAAACTCCTGCAAAATTTAGGCTATACCCACAGCGCTATCATCGGTGAAGTTCATCTCCCTGCGGGCGATCTGCCTCCGATCCAGTTAACCGTTAATGAGGAATAATATAGGGATTTTGGCGATCGCCTAAAGCGCCGTCTCGAATAGGAGGGGAGACACTCACCATATAGTTCAGAATACATCCTGCCACATACTCAGCTAATTTGACGGGTACTGCATTCCCGATCATTTGCTCTAATTCAGATTTATTCCCTTGAAACTTAAAATGCCCAGGAAATGTTTGTAAATAGCTCCGCTCTAAGGTAGTTAAAGCTCTCAAATTTTGATCAATATTTCCGGCATCTCCTGGATGTTTTTGATAAGTTTTAGGGACGGGGCGATTTACTCCCCGAATAGTAGGACTTGGTTCATAAATACTGAAAACACCTCGTCTTTTATAACTTCTGGGATGACGATAAAAATATTCAATTCCTAAACGATCGCCTAAATACTCAAATACGGTCATGGGTTTGTCAGATTGATGGGTTTGCAAGATGGGCTTTAAAGCATCATCTTTACCCTGCAAATGACCGATCAGAAAATATCGCTTTCTCGTTTGTGGCACTCCGCAATAGCTGGCATCCAGAATATAAGACGTGAGTCCATATCCCACTTTTTTGAATTGCTTCCAAGCTAAGTTTAAAGTGCTACTTTTAGAAATTCTTGCGACATTTTCCATGACAAACCATTGAGGTCTAACTTGGACAATAATATTGGCAAAACTAAGTGTCAAATTTGCACGGCCTAGACTTTCATCTCTTTTTCCTGCACTAGAGAAATCTTGGCAAGGAGGCCCTCCAATAATCATGTCCGGCTGAAAATATCTCACTATCTTGTAAGCATCTAGATCGGCTAGATCTTGTTCAAAAATAGGATGATCAAAGTTTTCTTGATAGGTTTGTATTGCTTTTCTCCAGATGTCAAAACCGGCCACTAGATTAAATCCAGCATTTTGAAATCCTAATGACATTCCTCCACATCCAGCAAATAAGTCTACTGTTTTCATTGCCATATTGATACTCTTTAACTAAATAAATAGGTTAGGAGAGTTATAAATTATAGCATCCAGTCTTCTTTCTGGACTTAATAAGTTTTGACCCCCACCTAAAATAATATTTGCAATTTCCTGCTTGTGAATTCTCGGTTTTGTTAAAGCCTCTGATGTCATATAAACATGTGTAAATCTTCCACTGACGGCAAAAGCTTTATCATTTTTTGTATTATAAGATAGAGAATCGATGATTTTTCGATAATCAAAAATCCCCTTGGCGATCGCTTCATCAAGCATTTTGAATAGCCAAATCACAGTCCGAGCTTGCCGGGTAATTGATCGGACTCGACCGAAATTCTGAATTTCTGTTTTGACAGCATCTATAAATAATCGACTGAAGGCCAAATTACTCCATATAAAAACATCCATGTGGAATTATCAGGTAAAGCAGTTAACTTAATTTCCAGGGCTTGCAAACAATTACCTGTATCTCGTGCTTGGGTCACTAAATCTACTCCTGGAAGCGTACCCAATACATACTGCTGATAAGGAGTAAATTGGGTTTCAAAGGCATAAAATAGATTGTTTGAGAGGGGCACTAGACCGTAAGCTTGGGCCGTATTAATTGTGGAATGCTCAACGGTTAAACTGGAATTAAGTTTTAGATAAATACTCTCTAAATTACGACTATGCAAATAGGCACAAAGGGAGGCAGGAAAAGACGAATGAAAGCAATTTTTACCCCAAGCTTCTTTGCGGGTAAAATCTCGATTGGAATATTGAAGACCAAATAGACTGGGTTTGGGAATATTGGGATTCATGGAAGAGACATTCTTGCCCTCTTGAGCTTAATCTGAAGATTCGGCATCTGATTTCCACAGAGGTTCGCGCAGATTATCTTCTAAATCTCGCAATTTTTCATACAGTTCCCGTTGTTCTGGGGTTAATTGGGTAGGAAACTGAATCTCAATTTCCACCACTTGATCGCCTCGTCTTCCCCGGTTATCGGGATATCCCTTATTGGCTAACCGTAATTTTTGACCGCTTTTTACCCCAGGGGGTAAATTCATTTTCACTAACCCATCCAGGGTGAGGACTTCTACTTGTCCGGCTAAAATAGCTTCTACAGGAGTAATGGGGAGTTTACAATAAATTTCATTCCCTGCAATTTGTAGGAAAGAATGGGGGGCTACGGTGATTTTTAGGTATAAATCACCGCCATTCATACCCAACTTCCGCAGACGCATTTTTTCCCCACTCACCATACCGGGGGGCATATCGACTTCTAAAGAGCGACCATCTTCTAAACGGATACGCTCTTTTCCGCCTCGATAGGCTTTTTCTAGGGGTAAGGTTAACAACGCTTCGATATCCCGTTTTATGGGTCGGGATTCGCTAGTGACGGTGTTGTAAACCTTTGAGCGGCCGGGGGTGTAGGCTTCGGCATTCCGTTCGACTGGACGCGATCGCTCTCCAGTCGGTTGTCCCTGATTCACTTCCCGACGACGGTTGAGCAAGCTATCGAGAAAACTATCGAACGTAGGAAACTGGCTAAAATACTCAATTTCTGCGGAAGAAAACTTGGAGCCACTATTGCGTTTACGGCTATTTTGCCGCGCTCTTAAAAAGAAGCTCAGTTGGTCATATTCCGTCCGTTTACCGGGATCGGAGAGGACTTCATAGGCTTCTAAAATATCCTTAAATCGTTCCTCAGCTTCTTTATCACCGGGGTTGAGATCGGGATGATATTGACGAGCTAAACGGCGATAAACCCGCTTAATCTCGTCAGTGGGGGTATCAGGACTAACTCCCAGAATCTCATAATAGTTCCGAAAGTTTTGCATGGTTTTGTTCACTTAGGGTTCTGGGAGAATAGGGAATAGGGAATGGGGAATAGGGAAAACCGCCGCTTACAGCCATTCGTCATCATCTCCCCAATCTTCATCATCATAGGAGTTATATTGATTATACCTTGGACGGCTTGGGGGTTCTGAAGGACGGCGAGAGTCCCGGATGGGCGGTCGATTGGGTTCCCTTGATCGGGGGGGCGGATAGTCCCGTGTTGGGGGATAATCTCGGCCTGGCGGTTGATAATCCGGTGGGGGTGGATAATCCCGTGCTGAAGAATAGTCTCGATCTCGTGGGGAGTTGCGTGGGGGTGGATAATCCCGTGCTGGAGGATAGTCTCGCCCAGGTGGGGAGTTGCGTGGGGGTGGATAATCCTGTGGGGGCGGGTAATTCCTCGCTGGGGGATAGTTCCGCTCTGGGGGGGTATATTCCCGCCTGGTTTGATAGGTTGGACTATCATAATCGTAACTTTCGCGGCGATCGAATTCATCTTCATCATCCCCTAAGAATGTGCGCCGCAGGGTTCCTAAAAATCCATCGTCTTCCTCTTCACTCATCCGCAAGCGCACTTCCCGATTGAGATCGTAGAGAATATCTTGTAAATCGGCTCCTGCTTGATCGATTCCTCGGTCATCGCCTCGGCGCAAATATTCCCGCAGTTCCTGGATAATCGGATCGAGATCGCGGCGGTATTGGTTGGCAAACTGCATGCCAAAATCTAGGGTGGCTTCCCGCAGTTGGCGCTCGGCTTGGGTAATTAAGGCTTCGGCGCGGTTGAGTTTTTCTACCCGTTCCCGGCGCTCCCGGTCAACCTGGGCATAGCGTTCGGCATCCTGGATCATTTGGTTGATTTCATCGGAGGAGAGGGTGGAGGCTCCTTGAATGGTAATGCCTTGTTCCCGGCCGGTGGTTCGGTCTAGGGCAGATACTTGGAGAATACCGTTGGCATCGATGTCGAGGGAGACTTGAATTTGGGGGATGCCCCTAGGCGCTGGGGGAATGCCGGAAAGTCGGAATCGACCGAGGGATTTGTTGTCCCTGGCCATTTCTCGCTCCCCTTGTAGGATATGGACTTCGACAAAGGTTTGGTTGTCTTGGGAGGTGGAGAAAATGTCCGATCGCCGCACGGGAATGGTTGTGTTGCGAGGAATCAGTTTTTTCATCACCCCACTGGCGGTTTCGATCCCGAGGGAGAGCGGGGTGACATCGAGCAGCAGCACATCTTTGACAATGCCGGAGAGAATACCGGCTTGAACTGCTGCTCCAACGGCTACTACTTCATCCGGGTTAACGTTTTGGTTGGGTTCTTTGTCGATGAAACTGCGAACGAGTTGTTGAACGATGGGGATGCGGGTGGAACCCCCGACGAGAACGACTTCATCGATTTGGACGGGGCTAAGGTTGGCATCGTAGAGGGCGCGTTTGATGGGACGACGGAGACGGGAAAGGAGGTCGCCACAGAGGTCTTCAAATTGCGATCGCGTCAGCCGAGTTTCTAGATGCTTGGGTCCGTCTTCGGTAGCGGTAATGAACGGTAAGTTAATCTCGGTTACTGTGACTCCAGACAGTTCAATTTTCGCTTTTTCCGCTGCTTCCATCAGCCGTTGCAGCGCTTGGCGATCGCGCCGTAAATCGACCCCTTCCGTTTCTAAAAACTGTTCGGCCAACCAATCGACAATTTTTTGGTCAAAGTCATTGCCCCCTAGCTGGGTATCGCCACTGGTAGCCCGAACTTCAAACACTCCATCGCCAACTTCTAGGATCGAAACATCAAAGGTTCCTCCCCCTAGGTCAAATACCAAAATGGTTTGCGCCGTTCCCCGCTCTAGCCCATAAGCGAGGGAAGCAGCCGTGGGTTCATTGAGAATTCGTTTAACTTCTAAGCCGGCAATTTTGCCCGCATCTTTGGTCGCTTGCCGTTGGGCATCATTAAAGTATGCAGGAACCGTAATCACTGCACCGGTAACCGGTTCCCCTAAATAACGACTGGCATCCTCAGCCAATTTCCGCAAAATCATGGCTGAAATTTCTTCCGGGGCAAAGTCTTTTTTCAGCCGAGGACATTTCACTTTGATATTGTCCACTTCATCGCGCCGGATGGTGTAAGGGACTCGTTTGGAGTCAGTGTTGAGTTCTCCATATCTGCGTCCCATATACCGTTTTACGGCGTAAAAGGTGTTTTGCGGGTTCAGGACGGCTTGGCGACGGGCCATTTGGCCAACAACGAGTTCGCCATCTTTACTAAAGCCAACCACTGAAGGTGTAGTCCGCATCCCTTCTGCATTGGCGATCGCCATTGGCTTACCGCCTTCCATAATAGCGACCACTGAGTTCGTTGTCCCCAAGTCAATGCCGACTACTCTACCCATGGATTCTGTCTCTTCCTCGTCTATCTTTACGGAAATTATGGTTTTCTTCGATCAGTTTATTGTATCGCGCTTCTGGAAGTGCAAGTAGCAAGGAATAGGGAATAGGGAACAGGAAAAACCCCATCTCCCTATCTCCCTATTCCCAACTCCCTGTTGCAAAACTGCCAATACCTGGGCTAAATCTCCTGCAAGCGGCTGATGAGCGGGACATTTTGATAGACTGTTGTAGCCGCAATCATGCGATCCCGAAGATCGGGGACTTGAGTGCGATCGATGCTTTGCATGGTTTGAGCAATGTGGCGATCAAAAGGAACTTCTATCAATACAGAATTGGGGCGATCGACTTCTGCAAGTAATTAATTCAGCGTCAATGATGAAATTCGCCCTTTTTCGCTTAATCCAAGTCCCCGATCAACCTTTCAGTCCTGGTTTTGACAATCAAGATTCACAATTTACTATTAGAACACCTATTTTCAAGCAAATTTCAGCTACTATTTTTGAACTCCAATGGTTATCTCCAAATGGATGTAACTTCATAAGTACAATTCACAAAGATACTAAAGGTATCTATACAGAATCTGTAAGATTTGATCCTATAAGTGCAGAAGAGTGCGGGTTTCCAGCTTTTACTGGCAACGTTAATCCTGAAGGTACTATGCTAGAAATTTCCCTTATAGATCCTGAGTATCACCACCTTTCTCTAGTGGCTGAAGTCACTGAAAATGACTCAGTAGAAATATACTATAAAAATGATGATTCAATAATTGATATTGGAACTTTTGATGCTCAAAAGATTTTTCAGAAGAGAAACTCATCTATTACATCTATTAGAAATAAACAATCAGGCTCAGGAGATGTAGTACGTGAAGCACAGTGTACTTTTGCTAGAAGGAGTTGTGCAGGTTTTTCAACAATAGGAGCTGTTGCAGGAGCTTTAGGAGCAGCAACATCTTTGACAGGAGTAGGTCTTGCAGCCAGTATCCCTTTATGGACAATTGGAGCAACATCTTTTGTCTTAGGGCTTGGCTGTTTTGCTATGTTTGGTGGAGTTCCTCCCCTAATAGGGCCAAAACCAGGAGTTCCTGCAATAGATCCCATACGAGGGATAAGACCGGATCCAGCAATACCGAGAACAATTGGCCAAACTGTTGATATGTATAACTTTTTTAGCTTTTTTACAGGAACATTAGCGAATGAAAGTGAAGTAGCTTATAGAGCTGGAAATCGAGGCATTCGGGAACCAGGGCCTTTCCCCTGGGATGAGGGACTTGCTGATATACGTCGAACATTGGGTAGAGATTATTGCGACAAAAAACCGGATCGCCCATTAGCTGAAGAGAATCCGACTGCCCAACCTAATAATCGACTAGCAGAATTACCAGGGCAGCCAAGTGGTGATGTGTTGTATGTAGGCACGATAAATTTTACGCAACTCTGCGATAGGAAAAAGCCAGAAGGCTACTATTATAATGAGTATCCAAAGACTGATAATTTAACTCAAGGCCTATGTACGGTAACGAAACCGATGGGTAGAGAATTAGCTCCACGAATTGAAATTAACTTTGATATTGCAGATGGCGCACAATATTGTAGAGAAAGGTTCTCTCAACATCAAGATCCTGGAATTAGGCAAGTTGCTAGTTCTGCCTTTGTCCAAGTTTCTATGTCTCATTGGAACAGAAATAGAGAAAAACGATGGGACTGTTTTGTTTCCTGTCCTCCAAACGATACTCGCTGTTCGCCATTTAATCCCCAGAATGGGCCATTTTCTAGGTGAATAATAGGGTTTTTACAGAGAATAATAGCGAGGAAATTTGTAGGGGCGGGTTCTTCAACCATTTGGGAATCCCACCAATAACCTTTGTGAACCCGCCCAACTCGATGTCGATATCATCATTTCCTGTGGTTTGTTGGTGGGTGGGGGCGGGTTTAGGAAATTGATTTGTAGGTTTCCTAGATTTGGGTATAACCCGCCCCTACGGTGAACCCGCCCAACACGATGTCGATATCATCATTTCCGGTGGTTTGTTGGTGGGGTGGGGGCGGGTTTACATCATTGATTTGTGGGTGTCCTAAATTTGGGTATAATCCGCCCCTACGGTGAATGAATTACCCAATTAAATAGGCAATGGTTACGCCTGTGCCGCCATTTTTTTGATCCGCTAACTCAAAGCGCTCTACTTGCGGATGGCTCCTCAGAAATTCATGGACTCCTTCTCTTAATTTACCGGTACCTTTGCCGTGAATAATCCAGACATTCGTACAGTTGGCATTGTAGGCTTTGGTAATGCCTTGATCGAGTTCCGCTTCAGCAGTGACAACGCGCAAGCCTCGGATATCTAAGGTATTGCGAGAGGTTTGGATGACTGGGGCAGTGGATTTAGGAGGGGGGATTTTATCCTTTTCCGTAACTGTTTTTTTGCTGGTTTCCTTAGTGATAACTTCGGCTTTTTTGCCGTCTAAGGATTCAATTTCGGCTAGTCCTACGGTCATTTTCATTAACCCGAAGCGCACGGTAAGTTCTTGCCCCTCTGCGTCAATTTGTAGCACTTCTCCCGTTTGTCCTAAACTGGGAATCCGTACCCGTTCGCCGACTTTGGGTTTGTAACCGGGTTTGGGCTTGGGAGGATTGATTTTGGAGGGGAGATATTGCCCAGCAATCCGATCGAGTTCCTGGGTGGCTTTGCGGGTATCTTGGGCGTTTGTAGTGCCTTGTTGTAGGCGTTTGATGGCTGTGGCGACTTCTTTTTTGGCTTGAGAAATTGCCTTTTGGATTTCGATTTCCTGTTGTTGGCGTAACTGCTGTTCCCGCTCTTTGAGTTGCTGGGCTTTGAGTGCGACTTCTTGGTGCAATCGTTCGGTTTCTGAAAGGAGGCTGGAGGTTTCTTGGACTTGGGTTTCCTGACGACGACGCTCGGCTTCTAAACCGGCGATCGCCCGATCCACGTCTTCGGAACCGGTTCCTACCCACTGTTGCGCTTCTTCAATCACCTCTGGATTTAACCCCAAACGGCGGGCAATAGCCAGGGCATTGGAGCGCCCCGGAATGCCCCACAACAGGCGATAGGTGGGTTGCAAAGATACCTCGTCAAACTCCACCGAGGCATTCTCAAACCGCTCATCCTCATACTTGAGGGCTTTGAGTTCCCCGAAGTGGGTGGTGGCAATGGTAAGCTGGGCGTTTGTGGCGAGGTGTTTTAGGAGAGCGATCGCCAACCCGGTTCCCTCGGAGGGATCGGTTCCCGCACCCACCTCATCTAACAGCACCAGAGATGAGGGGTTGGTTTCCAGCGAGTCCAAAATCCGACAAATGCGGCGAATATGTCCCGAAAAGGTTGATAAACTTTGTTCTAAGGACTGTTCATCGCCAATATCGGCTAAAACCTGGCTAAACCAAGGCACTTCCACCGGTTCTCGCGCTGGCACAAATAAACCGACTTTCGCCATCAGTGCTGCCAGTGCCAAGGTTTTCAAAGTAACGGTTTTTCCGCCCGTATTTGGCCCCGTAATTGCCACAACTCGGATCGGCGATTCAATACATGCTGTTACGGGAACCACTTCTTGTCCCTGTTCGTGGCGCTGTTGCCACACCAGCAAGGGATGACGCAGTTGCCGCAGAACAATCATTTCTGTGGATTCCGTAAACCGAGGGGGGTTCGCTTGTAACCAAGTGCTGTATCTGGCTTTGGCAGTGGCTAAATCGAGAATTGTGGCAATCTCCACTAAATGTTCTAAATCATCGTAAACCTCCGCCACCTTCTCCGTGAGAGCGCGACAGATGGCTTCTTCTTCCTTACTTTCCTCCTTGTGCAACTGTCGCAAGTCATTACCGAGGGAAACGATCGCATGGGGTTCAATGTATAAGGTTGCCCCACTGGTAGACGAGTCATGAACAATACCGGGAATGGTTTCCTTGTGATTGGCTTTCACCGGCAACACGTAGCGATCGCCCCGTTGGGTAATCAAATTCTCCTGAATAGCGTGGGATTTGCGTTGCAGGAGGTTTTGCAGCGTTTGCGTAATGCGATCGCGTTGGTTTTTGAGTTGACGGCGTATATTACCGAGCTTCACGCTGGCGCGATCGGCTACTCTCCCCTGTTCGTCAATACAGTGATTAATCTCCTGTTCTAATTCCGGATAAGTCCGGATTGTGCTAATCAACTCCAACAAAATCGGCACATTTTCTTGTTCCTCAATAAACCGGCGCAGTCGCCGCATCCCCGCCAATGTACTCGCTACATCCAGCAGTTCATCCCCAGACAGCACCCCTTTAAGCGTTGCTCGTTTGACAATGGTACGAATATCCCGAATCCCCCCAAACGGCAGCTCTGTAGTGAGGGTTTGCTCTAGGGTATAGACTTCCTGGGTTTGCGCCAACAGGGTTAAACTTTCCGCTTGAGTTTGGGGAATAGGCAAGGTTTGGGCGGCGATCGCCCCCATTTTCGTTGCGGCAAACGTAGACAAATGCTCGCACAACCGCGACCATTCTAATAGCTCTAGGGTTTCGTCTTGGATCACTCGTGTTCTATACTTCAACGCCATACTACATTATTGTATCGACTTTTGAGGCAATGGGGAAGGCGATCGCTCTGATAGCCATATGGTATCTGGTTCCCAAAGACTATAATTCTATGCCATAGATTAGGGTGAGTTGGTAGAGGAACCAGATTGACCATTTAGTAATAAGCTATCAAATCAGCACAAGTCCAAAAATCTAGCGTCCTTTGTTAGCTTGAGATAGTACAGAGCCGGCTAAACTTTTAGTCGTTTCATTGTATTTCTTACTCTGAAGGGCTTTAGCTGCAATATTTTCCATTTGAGAACCTGTCTGTTTTCTCCGATCTCTTTGTGACAAAGCTGATGCAGCTAATTTCTTTTGGATCTCAGATGATTTTTCAGAGCTGAGTATTTTTGCTGCTTGAGAGGCAATTTGAGGTGAAGATTTTTTCTTGTTCATTTTAGAGATTAAATGCTACTGATTGAGTATAGCTCACTAATAATTAATTGTGCCAATTTCACTTAAAGGGAATATACTCAACTCCGTTTATCCATTCATCAGGCTCTGATGCTTGAGCTATCAACTCTAAATCTTGGACAAACTGACCAATTGTTCCCCCAAGCTGATGACCAAAAATTAATCCTGAAAAATGTTTCCCTTCTGCTTGCCAACTTTCAGCTAAAACTCTAAAGCGAATATCTTGAGTAAAAAGAACGCGCTTTAGTTCTGTAACCCTTACTAACAGGCGATCGTCAGGAAGTTCTTGAGTTCCATCCTCAAATGCTGTCAGCACATCTATACCACGACGACGTAACAGATCGGTAATGGACTGAGGAACATGAACATCCATGTATAAACGAATAGCCACTTACAATACCCCTTTAGCCTTCATCCGAGTATAGAAAGGTGACTGGGGTGCTTGCGCTCTATCTGCTTGGACTTGTTGCCATTCTTGGGCAATGGCTCGATCAATTTCTTCTTGATGGTCAAAATAGTATGCCATGGCAGCATGAGCTTCTGCTGGATTTAAATAAGGGTGCTGGCGACAAATTTCTTCGACTGACCAACCATAAGTTAAGTAATCCATGACAATTTGTGCCACTCTAATGCGAGGCAACCGTTGCAGTCGTGCCGCCTCACCTTCTTTTTTTTCGATGTGTGGATAACTTACGGTTAACATAGGGTTCACTTTTTACTTAATAGCCAGCGTTACCAGAATTCTAGCAAACTTGGGGGAGGCGATGCGATGCGATCAAACTGAAGGCTTATTTTATCCCTCAAGAAAAATGGGAATCAGCCAGGTTTCAATTTCACGAAGATAGGGTGTTAATCCTGTCTGCTCACCCCTTTCTCGCAGCACCTCTAGATCGGTTGCTTCCCAACATTGCTGTTCCCGTGAATAGTCATTCCCCGTGAGCTTTTCCAGAACAGACTTAGCATTTCTGAGTTCTTGGGGTTCAGGTGAACGCAATTTATGCGCTTCCAGACAAGGATCGAAACTCAGCTTTTGCGCCATATCCTCTAACACTTGTCTTTCTTGTTCATCGCCTGGTATAAATCCATTCAGCACCCAAGCTTCCCGATTGCGATCGGGTGTGCCAATAACGATCTCTAATGTTGGTTTCTTGCTAATCTCCTCTAAACGCACGTCCTCAAGATGTTGTCTTCTCTCCGGTTGGTTATCTAAATCGCGAATAAATAGAACGGCTTGAATATCTCGTTGTCGTTGCAGGAAACGCACTAAGTTCAAAACCTTCCTAGCTGCTGCACCATCGGTTTTCAACGTTCTTCCTTTCCCTCCTAGAAATCTGGGTGGCTTATAACCTAAATCTTGTTTAAAAAAATCGATAATAACTTTGAGATTTTTCCAGCAAGAAAACTCCGTATTCTCTTTTAATCCCCTCCATTGAAAATAGTAGGGAAGCTGATCTCTATCCAACCATTCAATCGTTTCTAAGATAACTCGCTCTGCTAATTTCGTCCCTATCTCTGCATCGGCTCTCGCTTCAACAATGACAATAAATTCAACCATGCATTTCTCCAGCCACTACCCAGTCTTCTCCTTCAGCATCCCAAAACTCTCCAGTGGTTAAAGTCTGCTGTGCCCATTCTACATTTGGATGTTCATCCAACCGTTTACAAGAAGAAAAACCAGAATTAATCTGACTTAACACATGCACTTGAGAAGGCTTTAATTCATCGACAATGTAAGGAGAGTGAGTCGAGAAAATGATTTGCAAGTTAGGATTCTCTTTAAGAATTGTCTGCAATACTTTCACAAAGTCTCGTTGTGCCTTCGGATGCAAACCCTGATCGATATCATCCAGTAACACTAAGTTGGCTTGTTTCGGATACATGAGAACGGTGAGTAACCCCAAAGCCAACAAAGTTCCTTCACTAATGGCATGAGCGGGAATACGCTCCCCCGTATTCATATCTAAAACAACTTCTTTGCCTGCTCTATCTTGACTTTCATTATAGGAAATTGATTTGCCGTCAATGTTTATGACTCGCTGACGATTGACTATGACATTTTTACGTCTTAGTCCAACCTTTTGTACTCCTGGAACGACTTGTTTTAAGAGTTTTTGCAACCGTTCAAATTGATCCGGTGTTTCATCACGTAGATAATCTAAAATTAGAGCAAAATTGGAGCCATCAAATGCCATTTTTGGAGTAATATCATCACTATAGGCAGGTTTAGCTAAATTAGCAGCAACTAGCTTCAAATAAACCGGATAGTTGAAAACTTGTGGTATCGGAGAATCGGCTTCACTTAATGAGCTTGACCATTTCTCAATTTTGCCCTCTTGCCCTTCATCTATCTTCCATAACGCCATCGGTAACCAACGATTTTCAGGATTTTCCACCTTTTTCCATTGATAGGAAACTGTCCAGTCTTGTCGTCGATCTTGATCTCCCCAAAAACCACTAGCTGTAACTGACATTTGAGTTGCGCCAATAGTCGTTATAAACTGAGGAGATTGTTCATATTCAAAAATTTGTGCAAAGGAGGAAGTTCCCAGCCGAACAAGATACTGTAAGGCTTGTAAGATCGAAGTTTTACCTGAACTATTTTGACCTACCAGTGCATGAAGTCGAGAATGATCGAACTTCAATTCGGTGGAGCGATGGCTTTTAAAATTACAGAGCTTAACCGTTTCTAGCATTTAATGATGATGATTCTCCTTTGTCTTTAGTTAAATTTCTGATTTTACTCAAAATTCTACCAAATCTATCGATTTAACGCCATGTTCTTTATTATCTTAACTTTTGTGACTTGATGATTGACTTGAAGATGAGGTAGATTAATGCTTAGAGCGCCACTACGAATATTTGCGTTAAATCCATGAAATTACAAGAATTGATTGATTCAATCGAACAATTGTCCATTGAAGATCAAGATTATTTATTTGACTTAATCCGCAAGCGGAGAATTGAACAACGACGCTTAGAAATTGCTGCTCATGCTGAAATGCTGAAGCAAGAATTTCAGCAAGGAACCGCTAAACGAGGAACGGTGGACGATCTGATTGCTGATTTACTTGAGGATGATGATGGAGATCGTCTGGAGCAGTAGCTTTAAGAGAGTGTTTAAGAAATTGGCCAAGAAACAACCTCAATTACAAGCAAAGGCGATTGAGGTATTAAAAATTATCGCTACCGATCCCTTTACTCCTTCCTTAAAATCTCATAAGTTAACGGTCAGCTTAAACGGATTATCGTCATGTTCCGTGGCTTATGATTGCCGGATTATTTTTGCTATTTCTGATGAAGAAGATGGAGATGAAGAAGTTATTTTCCTGATTGATATTGGCAGTCATGACGAAGTTTATTAGTTAAGTAAAACTGACTCTGATTTGAGGAAATTTGATTAACCGATGAGCATAGACATTCACCTCAATAGTTCCGAAGCCACCCGGACGAGGAACTGCGGCATCAGAATTTCCGTACATTTAGACGATTGCATCCACAGTCATATCTTGTAGCGGCTTTCCGGCTGGAAAGCTCTTACACCATGTCTGTCTCTTATTTGGCATCACTATAAACCCTGTATCCCTTGCTCTGTAATGTTTTGAGAGCTTCTTACTGGGCAATAGGAACAACCTGTACCCAATGTTTTTTCAGGAATGCAGCTACTTTACAGCAATAGCGACACTTAATCTGCCACTCTCAAAAAAATATTGACGAATAATCTGGAATATTATAGACTGAAGATCAAATCCACTTAGGAAGATGAAAGTATGGAAGAACATATGAGTAGAGAGGATATATATTCTCTGATCTATGACCAATTGTCCAATGAGGAAAAGCTTCGGCTAGAGGTGGTTCAGTCTTTGTCTGAGCCTTGCGATGATCGCAAGACATACAAGCAAAAGCTGGAGGAAGCTGCTCAGAAGCTCAGTAAATCCAAGCGAACTGTGCAGCGATTGATGAAGGACTGGAAAGAAAATGGAGTTTCAGCCCTCTTTCCCACCACTAGAGCTGATAAAACTAAGCATCGAATTTCTCAAGAGTGGCAAGCATTTATTCAGGATACTTACATGGAGGAACTGATCAAAGGAAGATGGATAAGTATAAAAGAGATTGCCTTAAAAGTACAAGAAAGGGCTACAAAGCTAGGAGAAGTCGATCCTCCTAGCGAACGAACCATTCGACGAGTACTTAAAAATAAGTACGATGTACCAGAACATATTTACAGTGAGGAAGGGAAAAGAGAGATGTACAGGGTTAGTATTCCAATTAAAGGATATGTAAGAATGCATTTCCTTACAGATTCTGCTGAAGAAAGTATAGCTCAAGCGCTTAAGACCTGGGATTACCCCAATATCCACAATTGTCAGATAGATGGATCTATTTCATCAATAAAAATAGATCCCAGCATTGATGATTTAGATACTCCAAGAGAACCTATAGTAAGAAAATTAGTACCTAAACAAAGCTTGGTAAGACAAATGGAAAAATGCCATCAAGTTAGAGAAGAGAACGTGGAAGATTATCTCAAATACGAAGAGGACTTAGTTTGGCTTCAAGATATTAATGAGTTTCCCTGGGTACGTTGCTGGGAGGCTGAACCAATGCCATGGCGAGCAGGATTATCTCGTGACATCTCCTGTGTTAAAAGAGACGATATGATTATTGTAGGTTATTCAGAGGTAAAGGTTGGCGCTCCTTTTTTGGACTGGGAAGGGGAAGAATATTACTACAGGCGAGTCTTTCTTATTAATAAAGATGACTACAAAAATTATTCTCCTGGTCGTTATCCTACAGAGGCTAAACTCACTAAAAGCTTAAAGCCAGGATTCCGAGGAATTCATCCGAAGAATAGATAACGGTACATATCCCTCGTCTGTCACTCTACCCAAATATTACCGTCCTAATTTTTGTCTGATCCGAGCGATAAATGCTTCGGTTTCCGGTAATTTTAGGGGGAGGCAGAGGAGGGCGAAAATGCCTAAACCGATGGAGCCGGAAATGGAGAGTTGCAGGAGATGGAAGAGGAAACTGGGGGTTGTCCAGAGCTGTTCTAAGGTATTGTTGATGAACCACGCAAGGGAGGAGGCGATCGCACTCACCACCGTTAAGCTCAGTATCGGAACTATCCACCCTTGCCAGCGTAAACCCTGAAGTTTTCGATCCAGCAAAATAATCATCGCCACCATGGAAAACAGGTTAACGCCAACTGTAGCTAAAACCAGACCGGGTGCGCCAAAAGATTGAATTAATACATAGTCTAAAACCCCATTCAACACAATACTAATCGTGCTAATCCGAAATGGGGTTTGACCATCTCCGAGGGCATAAAAGACACGCACCAACACATCTCGACCTAAGTAAACAAACATGCCGATGCCATAGGCAACCAGTAAACTAGAGACAAACTGAGAAGCTTGCGGGTTAAAGGCTCCGCGCTCGTACACTACCCGGACGATCGCATCACTGAGGGCAATCATTAACCCTCCCAACGGTAACATCGTCAGCGCCGTCAGAATCATCCCTTGACGGATGCGCTGTTTCAGTTCTGGCCAATTTTCCGGTTCCGTAAGTCGAGAAAAAACGGGTAACAGGGGAACCAGAAGCATATTCGAGAGAATACCCAGAGGTGTTTGCACCAATAATCCCGCATATCCCAACGCTGAGGCGGTTTGGGGGATGAAGGAGGCAAAAAACAGGTCAGTGTAAACGTTAATTTGCATCATGCCAGAAGACAGGGTTGCCGGGCCGAGAACCCGCAACACTTGACCGACTCCCGGTTGGCGAAACTGAAACCTGAGCCGCAGGGTTCCCAATCCCGATCGCCATTGCACTACCAGTTGCGCGAACCATTGGATCGCCGCACCTCCCAGGGTTCCCCAAGCTAGAAATTGACCCCCGATACGAGCATATTCAGGATTGATGATATCAGAGCCTAATTGCAGGAATAGAGCGCCTAAACTGGCTAAAATGGTCAAACTGGAAAACAGGGGACTAATGGAGGGGAGAAAATACCGATCGCCCGCATTCAATGTGCCAAACCCAATGCCAATCCAACCCGCAAGCAGCGCCAGGGGAGCCATGATCCGCAGTTGTTCCACGGCGATCGCATGAATCTCCAGTCCTTCAGGCGTTTGCAAGAGTCCCGGAGCCACCAAATGGATCAGGGGATCGGCTGCCACCATCAGAAATAGGGTCACGGGCAGTAAAATCAAGCTAATTAATGTAGTAATCGTTTCCACCAACGGCGCAGCCTCTTCCGGTTTGCGCTTGGCTAAAGCACTGACAATGGCACTATGAAACGGGCCATTAATCCCCCCTAGGAGGATGAGCAGAAAACCGGGAATCACATAGGCGTAGGTATAAGCATCTACCGCCGGACCTACCCCAAAAGCCGCCGCGATCGCCTGTTGGCGAACTAAACCGGCGACTTTACTGACTAAAGTGGCGATCGCCACTAACCCCGCAATTCCCGCTAAAGAGCGAGATGATTTAGAAGAATTGGACACAATCTAATAATTAATAACAATTGAGGTAATGGGTAATAGGGAATAGGGAATAGGGAATAGGGAACAGGCGATCTCTCCATCTCCCCTATTCCCCTTCACCTTGCTGACTAAACCGTGCCAACAACTGCTCGCGGGAATTTTGCATACTCACCGAAACCGCCTCTTCTGGAGATAATTCCAGCAAGCGATCTACAATTGCAGTTAACTCCTCATCTAAAGAACCAAACCGATTCCTGAGCAACGTTTCCATCATTAAACGTTGAGTTTGCCGCAACTGCTCCAGTCCCTGTTGAATTCCTTGCTCAATTCCTTGCTCAATTCCGAGTTGAATCGTGTCTTCGCGCCATTTTATGTAAGCTGGTGATAATTCCATAATTAACTCCCGATCTTCTGGATTTAAGTCTATTCTAGTTTCTACATTAATCTGCCAAATCCCAATCAGTTCCAAAATATTGCGCTGTTGAGGATGATCGAGGGGCAATTCAACCACCTCTTGAATGGCTCTTTTCTGAGTTCCCCCTTTTCCCAACAGTCTCAACCATAGCGTTTCTGGGGTTTCTGGCAGTTGGTTAATGGCAATTATCCCCGTTTTGGTTAGCTCAGGAAGTAAATAGACTCCAGAACACCACCGTTCTAAGTTAGAGCGAGCGCCGCAGAATTCGATCGCTCGTTCAGAAAGGGTTGGCGTTAGTATCCAGAGTTGCGGTAATTCGCTTTCCTGAAGAGTTTGTTTTTGGCGTTTGGCTTGCCGTTGTAGTTCTCCATGGACATAGAACAGTTTGAGAATGCAATTGCGAATTTCTGGGTTAGTGGGACAATTGCGGAAGGATTCCCACAAGGATGGGGTAGCAGCTAATTGCCTCAGCAAACCCAAAGTAGGTGGGTTGCTTGGTGGTTCAGGTGCAGGCTGGAAAAATAGATCGATTTGTAAGGTTTCGCCGGGAATTTCTCGACTAATTTCTACGGTTCCCAGGGGTTCTAGGAGTTCTTTGAGGTATTGTTTGGCGAATTGATCGTGGGGTTGGCGCGTCATATCCAGTCCGATTCAACGATTGTAATTGCCAATCCTCGTAGGGTTAGCAGAAGGAGTGGGTTATTGATTCACCTCCGATAATAACCTTTAATTAGAATTCATCCGATTCCACAATGCCATAAATCGATCGTCAGTTTGAGTCTTTTTATCAATTTTTGTTCGGGTTAAATTAATGTTATTTCCACAAACACTTAATTTAGCACCCCGCAAGTCCGCATCCGTCAGATTTGGAGAACCTAAACTTCCAGAATTCATCTGCATTTTGCGTAAATCTGCCCCCGTCAGATCGGCAGTGCTAAACCGACTCATATACAATCGAGCCGATGTGAAATTCGCATTTCGCATCATGCTATTGTGAAAGTTAACATTCTGGATTAATGCCTTAGAAAAATTGGCATTGGTAAAGTTTGCTTCCGAAATTTTGGTGATATTTTGCAATGAAGCATCCTGGAAATTAGCACGGCTAACATTGGCGCGATCGAGATTGGTTCGGCTTAAAAATGCTCCGGTTAAATCCGCATCCGTCAAGTCTGACTGACTGAGATTAGTATCACTTAAATTTGCTTGAATCAATTTTGCCCTCCGCAAGTCAAAACCGGATAAATTGATATTGTTTAATTGCAGTCTGCTCAAATCTTGTCCGGCTAAATCGGTTTTTGGATTCAAACCCGCTAATTTCAACTGTTCTAATAAATCGGGCGATCGCGATTCTCGGACGGTTTGGATGATTTGTTCAATGGACGCAGAGGTGCGATCGCCAAAATTGGCATCTCGCGTTTTCGCAGAACTCAAATTTGCCCCTTCCAACTGCGCCCTCAATAACTGCGCCTGGGTTAAATTCGCCTGGGTTAAATTGGTATTTCGTAAATCCGCACCATTCAAGTTCGCTTGCGTCAAATTTGCTTGTATTAAATGCGCCCGATTCAAGTTTGCATTCTCTAAATTAGCGCCTTCCAAATTGGCATGATGTAACATCGCCCCCGCCAAATTAGTCGATTGTAAATTAACACTGTGCCAATCCACCCCCACCAAATATGCACCTGCCAAATCTTGTCCTTGTAAGTCAACTCGACGGTTTTGATTGACAATTTCCCAAATTACCTGCCATTTTTCGTCCCACTGAGTCGAATCATCAATCTGGCACTCTTTAAAATTGGCTCCCTGTAAATTAGCCCCTCGTAAATCAACGCCGCTGAGATTGACACCTTGCAACATCATTCGATATAAATTTAATCCCTGGAAGTTGGCATCCTGCAAATTGGCATCCCGCAATTCTACCTCGACAAATTGCGCCACTTTAGACAAATCCGCACCCCGTAAGTTCGCTCCTTGAAGCTGTACGTTTTCTAAATTTGCACCCGTCCAATTGATGTTTTTTAAATTGGCATTGCTCAGATAAGAACCCAATAAATTTGCCCCTTCCAAATCGGCATTTTCTAAATCTGCGTATTCTAAATTCGTTCCATCATCACTCCAATCAAAAGTGACGTGACAGAGTGTCGCATCCCGCAGACAGGCTCGATGTAAATAGGCACCGTGAAACCTAGAATGACTGAGGTTTGCACCAGCTAAATTGGCTTCAGAAAAGCTGGCATCGTCAAATTCCGCATGACTCAGATCTGCACCGATAAAACTGGCACGGTTAAAGTTAGCATAGTTGCCTTGAAGTTGTTTTAAATTTGCGCCGTTTAGGTTGGCATTTTCTAGATTGGCTTCTTCTAAATTTGCCCCTTCCAGGTTGGCATTTTCTAAGTTTGCGTTTTCCAGATTTGCGGCTATCAGGTTGGCATAACTGAAATTGCACTCTCGCAAATCCATCCCGACAAAATTGGCATTTTCCAAATTGGCATTTTGATAATCTTTTCGATCCGAAGATGGGTTGGCAAGCTCCCACAGTTCTCGGACGCGATCGCTCACATTTAACGCTCCAGAAATCGCTGTTCCAATCAAATTGGCTTCTTCCAGGTTCGCGCCTTCTAAGCTGGCATTGTCTAAATTCGCATGACTTAAATCGGCTTGTTCTAAATTCGCATTAGTGAAATTGACACCCGTTAAATTTGCACCGCTTAACTGACATCTTTCCAAGTATGCTTCGCTCAGATCGGCATCTGTCAATTCTGCTGCAAAATCTTCTTGATTGAGAAGTTGCCAAACCAACCACCATTTTGGATCGAGTTGGGTATTTTGATTGATTTCTGTTCTGGTTAAATTGGCTTGATTGAGATTGGAATCTCGTAGATCGGCATCATTCAGATTTCCTCCCGCTAAGTTGGCATCTGTGAGGTTTGCGTGGCTGAGATTTGCACCGGATAAATTCAACAAATTGAGATGTTGGAGATTAGCATGGCTGAGGTTTGCTTGCCGAAATGACAGAATCCGATCGCCCCTCATTTCCTCTAAATTGGCGTGGCTCAAATCTGCGCGATCGAAGTTGGTTTTAGATAGAGCTGTCCCTTTTAAGTTTGCCCCAACCAAGCTCGCTCCGGCAAAATTACAGTTGCTCAAATTGGCATTTTCTAAGTTAACCCCATCCCAGTTAACTCCTTGGAAATCCCGATCGCTCAAATCCATTCCTTGCAGATCTTGTCCTGAATACCCTTCGTTTTGCAATTCCCACAGAATCCGTCCTGTGCGATCGAATTGGGTTTGGTTATCGATCGCCACATTTTCGAGATTCGTTCCGCACAGCTTTGCCCCCCGAAGATCGGCACTACACAGGCTCGAATGGCTGAAATCCGAATGTTCTAAATCGGCATTTTGGAAATTGACACGGTTACACATTGCCGCTTGAAAATTTCCCTTCGGCAGTTTGGCGCGATCGCAGTTTGCGCCGGATAGGTTGGCTTGGCTAAAGTTCGCATCTGGCAAGTTAACGGCTTGGAAATTAGCATCTTGTAAGCTGATTTGATTCAAATTCACTTGAGTACAGGAGATGAGCGAAAAATTGGCGCGATCGCACGTTGTCCCCTCTAAAATTGCTCCCGCAATGACTGCCATTTCCAAATTAGCATCCTGTAAATCAGCCCCCGTTAGATCGCTGCTATTCAGGTTGGCTTGGCTTAAATTCGCCCCCGACAAATCTGCTCGGCTCAAATTTGCTTCTCGTAAATTGGCTTGGTTGAAATTCTGATTTTGTAAATTTTGAGAACTGAGATTACCTTTACAAAGAGAGACTTTAATCCATGTTGCTCCCTGCAAGTTCAGGTTATGTAAATCTGCCTCGAACATCTTGGCATCGGTTAAGTTTGCCCCTGAAAAATTAATCGAATCAAATTTTGTCCCGGTGAAGTCTACTGATTCTAGATCGGCTTGACTAAAATCAATCCGAGTTAAAGTTGAGCTGTTAAAACTGCCATTTTTAAGATTAGCACCCCTGAAGTTAATATCGGTTAATTCGAGGGCAATCAATTTTAATCCCTGTAAATCTCGCCCCTGGATTTGCAAGTTTTGAGTGTCTTGATTCGCTAACTGCCAAAATAATTTCCCTTGCGGATCGAATTGGGTATTTTCATCAATAATACTGAGTCGTAGATCGGCTCCCGTCAGGTTCGCGCCAAGAAAATTAGCGCCCCGCAAATCTGCACGGTTCAGGCTGACATTGGCTAAGTTTGCACTGCTAAAATCGCAATTTCTAAGATCGGTTTTCCCAAGGACAGCATGGCTGAAATTGTAGCCTCGAAAGTCGCGATCGCGCAGCTCTCCCTTTTGGAACCACAAACCCTGTAAATTGCCGTCCGCATGGGTGGGGTTGAAGAGTTTCCACAGCGCTAAATATCGCGCATCTAAACGGGTGCGATCGTCGATCGCAACCCCTTCCAAACAAGAATTTTCCAAACGAGTACGGCTCAAATTTGCACCCCGAAAGTCTGCCCCTTTCAAATTAGAACTTTCCAAGAATGCTTCGGACAGATCGGCATCTCGAAAGTTGGCCCCCGAAAAGTCACAGCAATCGCAATTGATCCGGTTTAATTTGGCTTGGTTAAAGTTAGCCGATTTAAAATTTGCTTGTCTGCTAAAAACTTGAGTCAAATTGGCATCCTGAAAGTTAGCTCCACTCAAATTTGCATCACTGAGGCGACATTGGGATAAATTTGCACTCGAAAAATCAATGCTTTGTAAATCGGATTCGTCTAAATTCGCGAAGGACAAATCAGTGTTGGAACAGTCCCGATTTTCATTCCTCAAATTCACCAATTCCCAAACCAATTTCCACTTTGGATCGAGGCGGGTATTTTCATTAATTTGACTGTCTTGGAGGTGTGTCCACTTGAGATCGGAACCGGTCAAATCGGCATCTTCTAGGTTTGCTCCTCGCAAAACGGCAGAAGCCAAAGAAACACCTTGTAAATTCTTTCCTTTTAGGTTGCGATCGCTCAAAATCGCACTCGATAAATTTGCCCCCGGTTGCAGTTGGTCTTCGGTGACAGGTGGGCGACTGCTGCTAAACCTGCGATTCCGCTTAGGTTGAGTGTTCTGATTCTGTGGTTCCTGACTACTCCGGCGACGGCGGCGACGGCGTGGATTTTCAGTATTTTTCCGTTCCGACATGGCAGCTTTTTCCCCTTGGAATCTCCTCTTTTTATTTTAATCGATTTAGATTAGCAGCCAGTTGGGTGAGTAAGCCCAAGGAAGGTGGGGGAATGGGTAGATTAAACCTGGATGGGGCAAGGGAGAAGGAAGCTGTTTCCTCAACTCACCTTGCCCTGAATAGAGTCCACAGGGACGGGGGTTATTTAACGTCCAAGAGTTCCACATCAAAAACCAAGGTCGCATTGGGGGGGATGACACCACCTGCTCCTCTTTCGCCATAACCTAAATTTGGGGGAATGGTGAGTGTTCTGCGTCCGCCGACTTTCATGGACATTACGCCCTCATCCCAGCCTTTGATCACTTGGCCAACGCCAATGGTAAAGGTAAAGGGGCGATTACGATCGCGGGAACTATCGAATTTTTTCCCATTTTCTTCTAAGGTTCCCGTATAGTGAACCGTCACTTTATTGCCTTTTTCTGGGCTTTTTCCTTCTCCCACCACCAGATCAACATACTTGAGACCCGATGGGGTCATCGTTGCTTCTGCTGGGGCTAAATTTTCACTACTATTTTCGGCACTAGCCATCAGTTGAGTTGCTCCTTGATTGGTCACTTGAGTGATTTCCGCAGGGGAAGCCTCTGATACCTTAGCAGCATTAGCCTCACTGGGCGAACCCAATAATTGTGCGGCCACCAAAATCACGGCACAGGTCACCATCACCCCAAAGGTAATCCAAATTTCTTTCACGTAACTTTTCCTCAATGCGATCGTCGATTCAATAGCGTCATTAACGCCACAGTTTATTTTCCAAGTCTCGCACTTGTCGCTCCAATCGGTCTAGCCTTCCACGCAACTCATCCATCTCGGACTGACGAGGAACTCCCCAATCCATCAATAAATTCCGCAGTTGGCGTTGCAAGTGTTCATCGAAGCTGCCTTGCTCGGTTTTGAGCTGATCTACCAAGTCATCCATCATGTCTTTGGCCTGATCTGGGTCGATCGTGCCGTTTTTCACCCATTCTTCACTGGCTTCTTTGAGCTTTTCAGCGACAATGGAGGTTGTTCCGACTCCAAGCATGAGCAATTGATTAATCAAATTATTGTTATCCATAGGGTTGGGTTGTTGGATTGAATGGTTTGACACGGGGGTCAGTTCCTAGATGTTGTCTGGATCTGACCCATGGGATTTAATTCTGTATTGATCTTAACCTTGAACTTCCCTCCATCGGTTATACTGCTCATTCCACTTGTCTTCAATCGTAGTAAACCTTTAAGGATTTCATATCAATTCTTGTTTGGCATGACCATCAGATATTCTCGTGAAGCCGATCTAACGAAAATAGTTGAAATTTATAATGCTTCTGTTCCTTGTCGTTTGGCTACGGCAGATCTGCGACCGATTTCCGTTGAAAGTCGTCTGCCTTGGTATCAAGACCATTCTCCTCACTCTCGACCCCTTTGGGTTAAGGAAATCAATGACCAGATCGTGGGGTGGCTGAGTTTGAATGATTTCTTAAATGGTCGTCCTGCCTATCAAGCTACAGCAGAAGTGAGTATTTATATCGATCCGGGGTTTCACCGTAAAGGGATTGGCCGGGAGTTGTTGACTCAGGCGATCGCCTCTGGACCGGGTTTGGGAGTAACGAGCTTAGTGGCCTTAATTTTCTCCCACAATGAACCCAGTATATCTCTATTCGAGAAACAGGGATTTAACTGTTGGGGTCATTTGCCCGAAATCGCCAATATGGACGGACTGAAGCGGGATTTGTTGATTTGGGGCCGGCATTTGTTGGAGGAAGGATACTAACCATTCTTTGACATGGTAGGTTGCTCGGCAGTCGTCTTCGTTATAGCAAATAATCCGGTCTAAGAAGCTGCGATCGCCACTTTTGAGCCATTGGTCATACCAATAGACGGTTTGCGCTCCGCTCGCATTCTCATCTCGCCATTCAAATGCCATCCATCGGGCAATGGTTTTGAGAGCATAACTTTCAATGGGTAGGGTGACAAAGCGGGTTACCCGTTCGTGGATATCCACAAACCGACGGATCAGGGGTTTTAATTCCGATGCGGGTGTACCAAAGCGTTGCCCTAAGGTGTTGACGGCTTTGATTTCATATTCACAAAAATGGAAAATGGGCATCGGGTGATAGCGATTGACCAACTCCAGAAACGCTTGCCACATTTGTTCTTGGTCATCTGGTGATCGCGCTAAAAAGGGATAAAATCGGGAGCGTTGCGCCGTGCGATCGATAACCAACACCCCCAACAGATATTCTAGATTTAAGTCGGGTTCTGTTTCAATATCAAAATAGAGTTCAACGGGAGTAATGGGAAAATCTTCTGGAGTCCAGGGATGGAGAGCGATCGCCCGTTGTTCTAAACTCGATTGAGCTTGGCGAATAATTTGTACACTTACCTGCTGTCCAAATTCTGGTGCTAAATCGGGCAACTGTTCAGGGGTTAAGGATTCTAGAGACGTTAACCCCAATTCCTGGAGGCGTTCATAGCGTTTAGGCGTAATTCCCGGAATCAAAGAGAGATGGTTTTGTTGTTGAGCCACTTGATGACAACCAGTTAACCATTGACAGAGGCTGCATTTTTGCCGACTGATAAACACTTCCGGTTCATCCGACTCTAGGAGCATCGTCAGCATTTCGGTCAACAGACTTTGGAAGTCTGGCCAAAGACGCACTAAATCTACTGTATAGGGCGATCGCTCCCTTAACACCAATTCTCCTTTATCTGGCCATTCTCCTTGGATCTGACTTAAAATCCAAGCATGGAATACCGAGACCATTTGATATTCTCGCTTGGGACGTTTGCCCCATTTTATATCCACCGGAGTATATTTCCAGGGGCCAAATTTCGACTCTCCAGGGGTTTTTACCCATAAAGTTGGATGACTCAGACAAGAGAATTTTGCCCAATGCTGAGGCAGAAAGTGGGGCAGATCCAGAAACTCTAAATCCATTTCCCCAAGCCAAAGAACCCCATGATAGATAGTCTCTACCCCTTCTTGCATGAGGGCTAGAGTCGCTAAAGCACCTTCTTGCCAATTGCCGTGGGTATACTTTGGTTTATCATAGGAATGATGGGCAAGGATCGTTTTTTGGTAGGCGGAACTATCCTGTCTTAATTTCAACAGATAGTCACTCGGAGGGTCTCGTTGGCGATCGTCTCCGTACATATCCAGAAACGCTCGACGATGACAGCGTTGGTAATCTAGTAATAATTGGGCAGTCAGCAGCATGATGATTAGACTAACAAAAACCTGTCATATTGTGGGAAGGGGTGAAGATACGACTCAGTTGGATCGAGTTCTCCCATGGTAGAGTTCCTTTCTATTGTCCCTCGATCTTGAAAGATTGCCCTAGGTTAACCCTGAAATCTCTTGAATCCCAACATGGATGATTCTTCACGCTCGGAAATTTCTCGCCCTTCGATTCGGCGTTTAGCCATTCTCTCCTTAGCATCTTTGGGGATTGTGGCTCTATTGTCGATGTCCAGTCAAATTTTGATTCAGCGAACCCTAAAGCAACAGATTCGCTCTAGCCGGTTTTTGGAGTTAATGGAGAATTATCGTCGCTTAACGACAACGGTTACAGAAGAAGCAGTTGCAGTTACTCAGGAGTCTATCGTTTCAGATCGAGTCCCTGAAGTGGAGGATTTGCTGCGAGTTCGTGAAGAATGGAATAGTCTTTACGAGAAACTCAGACAAGAACAGTTACAGCTTGGATTATCCATTAAGAGTTTACAGACAACCTGGGAAGGGATAGAGGACTGTTATGGGAAGATGTGGAGCCTGACAGAAGGTCTGTTGAGTGTAGGAGACCCCTCTAGTGTGTCTGAGGAACAGTTATGGCAGCAAGGGGAAAGTTGCGATCGCCAGATTCAGGCACTCTTCACCCAAGAATACGATCGCACTCCTATCTATTTACATACGGCTGGCCAAGTTCAACTCGCCCTATTTGGATTAACCTTAGTTGTTCTCTTCTTAGAAGGAGCCTTAATTTTTTATCCCGGACTTCACCAAATCCGAGATTATATTAAAGCACTCAAATTAGTCGAACAGGAAAAAACCAAGATTACCCATGAACTCAAGGCCAAAAATAAGGCCCTCGATATAGCATTGCAAGAAGCCCAATCCGCCACCCGGCTTAAATCCGATTTTTTAGCCGTCATGAGTCATGAAATCCGTACTCCGATGAATGGTGTATTAGGCATGAGCGGCTTATTATTTGATACGGAACTCGATGAAGAACAATTAGAATATGTGGAAACTATCCGCAGTAGCGGTCAATCTTTATTGACGATTATTAATGATATTTTAGATTTCTCGAAAATTGAAGCGGGTAAACTCGAGTTAGAAACTCAACCCTTTGACCTCTATGAATGTTTGGAAGAGTCCTTAGATTTATTAAGCGCCCATGCCTCTGAAAAAGGTCTGAATTTAGCCTATGAAATCGATGCCCAAACCCCCCATGGCTTGATTGGGGATATTACCCGGTTGCGGCAAATCCTGGTGAATTTAATTGGTAATGGGATTAAATTCACCAAAGAAGGGGAAGTTTCGGTAACAGTCAAATCAACGCGTCTTGGAGGTTCTCTGAGTCCCCTTCCTCATCCGGAACAGGCCGTCTCTTATGAAGTCGAATTTACAGTTCAAGATACAGGGATTGGCATTCCCAAGCATTTACAAAATAAGCTCTTTCAGTCTTTTTCCCAGGTGGATACCTCCACCACTCGTCGCTATGGAGGAACGGGTTTAGGATTATCGATTTGCAAGCGCTTAAGTGAATTAATGGGCGGTAAAATGTGGGTGGAGAGTGAAGAGGGAGAAGGTGCAGGTTTCCATTTTACCATTGTCGCTGAAGGGGCGCGATCGCCGATTCCAATTCATTTACGCAATAGCCAGCCCCAGTTACGAGAAAAAAGGATTTTCATTGTCGATCAATCAGCTACGAATCGCAAAATTCTCAAAGATCACGCCCAAAGATGGGGGATGAATAGTTTAGAGTTGACTACACCAGAAGAGGTTACCAACTGGATGAAACGCTCCATCCCCTTTGATGTGGGAATTATTGGAGCGCTACCTGGGGATGAATCCTTAGAGGATTTAGTCGATCGGATTCGGCAATACTGCGATCGCGACTCTCTGCCTTTAATTTTACTTGCCTTTAGCGGCACGGTAAACAAGTCCTGCCAAGAAAAATTTGATTCCACCCTCTCTAAACCCATTAAACTCTCCCAACTCTACCGAATTTTAATGGGTCTTTGTGCTGGACGGACAGTGGAAACCCATTCACCAACAACAGAATGGATTCCCAATCCGCCGGATAGCCATCAGACAGAGGATTCAGAAAATACTCATCAACCCCAATTGTCACCCTCTCCTGTGAGTGAATCGGAACTTTTAAGTATAGGTTCCCCACCTGCAAATCAGGAAAATCATAGTCAAGATTCCTCGGTTTACTCTCTGCGTATTCTCCTAGCTGAAGATAATAGTGTCAATCAAAAAGTTGCGATTAAAATGTTAGACCGTTTAGGCTATCGAGTTGATGTGGTCAGTAATGGCTTAGAAGTGATTGAGGCATTGCAAAGACGAGTTTATCATATCATTTTAATGGATGTGCAAATGCCAGAAATGGATGGCTTAGAAGCCACTCGATATATCTGTCAAACTTGGCAGAGTTCTCAGCGCCCTCATATTATCGCGATGACTGCCGGAGCCGCCGATGGAAATCAGTGGCAATGTCTAGAAGCAGGGATGGATGATTATGTGAGTAAACCGGTGAAAGTAGAAGCACTGCAAGCTGCTCTAGAAAGGGCAAAAACTAAATTACAAGAACTGCACACTGTATCGGCTCCAGTGAAGTTGAATTTATCAATTAATCCGGGAAGAGAAGAAAGTTTAGATTGGCAAATTTTTAATCGCCTACGGGATGAGCTAGAAAGTGATGACGATCCAGAATTTTTTACCGATTTAATCGATCAGTTCTTGGGAGATGTACCAAAAATACTGGAAGAAATGAAGAAGTCTGCCGAAACCCAAGACACAAAAACATTAACCATTAAAGCTCATACGCTCAAGGGTAGCTCTCGAACATTTGGTGCGAATACTTTGGCTAATTTATGTCGAGATTTAGAAGCAGAAGCTAAAACCGCGAGTTTGGTACAAATTGGTCAGAGAATTGCCCAAATTGAATTAGAATTTAATCAAGTTAAATCTGTGTTAGAACAACAGAAACAATAAGTCGAGTGTTAGATCAATGAACGATCAAACGATTGATGCATTTACCTATACTTTAGTTCGGGAATACTTGGCCGATGAATTACCGGGACTTTCGTCTCTGAATACCCAGATTCATCCCCAAGATGAGATGCTACTTTTTTTACTGGATGCACAGAGTTATCAAGGGCAAGAAGAGCAGGCAGTTTTAGCCTATTTTAAATCGGCACAGGAGATTGTGGATCGGGTGGATCGGGCGATCGCATGGCATCAGAAGAGTTGGACAAATATAGACCGTTTTTTAGAGTTTGCCTGTGGGTATGGACGATTAACTCGATTCTGGGTGGAAAAACTTGCTCCTGATAAAGTTTGGGCTTCAGATATTTATCCGAATGCAGTCAATTTTGTTAGCCAAGAATTAGGCGTTCACGGGATTGATTCTGTGGTCGATCCAAAGAGTTATCACTGTGACGAAAAATTTAATTGTATTTTGGTTTATTCTTTGTTTAGCCATTTGCCAGAAGATCGGTTTGGACAATGGTTAAGTCGCTTATATGATTTACTCCTACCCGGTGGGTTATTGCTCTTTAGTGTTCACGATCGAGCCGTCCAACCTCCAGGCTATACAATGCCAGAATCCGGGATTTTATTTGTGGAGCAAAGCGAGAGTCAATCTCTAGATCGGGCAGAATATGGTTCAAGTTGGGTAACGGAGGATTTTGTTAAAAGGGCGATCGCCACTTCTATGGGGAATGAAGTCTCTTATACTCGCTTTCCGAGAGCATTTACACTCCAGGATTTATATGTGGTGGTTAAAACCCCCAATTGCGATTTTTCTGATTTAAAAATTGATTTTACTCCTAAAGGCGCTCTAGAAGACTATTTTATGGATGATAGGGGGCGATTTTTTCTGCGGGGATGGAGTGCGATCGTACAACCGGATCATGGAGTAGCAGAAATTCAAGTCTGGTGTAAAGGGAAACAGGTTAACCGATTACTACAAAGATGTATTCCTTCCGCTCCTTCCCAGAAAGCAGCGCAAGTTTTGGGAATCGATCCCCAATGGACGGAAAAATCAGGCTGGTCGTGTGTGTTTAGTCTACCGGAAGAGGTGGATTTAGAAACAGCAGTGATTATGATTAAGGCGGTGAGCGATCGCCAGAAAGAACGAATTATTGTCTTAAACTGGATGAAAACCTTATTACCAGAGGGAATCCCTACCCAATGTGTGGCCGAAACCTCTTGGAAACAGGTGATTCAATCTCAATCGAATTGGTGGCGCGCTAAAATCTTAGATAATATTTGGTCTAATAATATTCAAGCCAATCTCGACCGTGCCACCCTTAAACCGGCTCCCAATTCCAAAGGTGTGATTTTAGAATTGGAAGGATGGGTTGTTGTCTTGGATTCTGATATCACCATTGAAGAGGTCCAAATTTTCCTCAATGGCACACTCAAACAGCGATGTTTACCCACTTGTGTGCGTCCCGATGTCGCCCAATATTGGGGAAAAACCAATTATATTTATAGTGGGTGGATTGCCGAATGTTATCAACAAGAAGAAATTCAACTAGAGCGCGATCGCCTCAGCAATGCAGAGCATTATCGGCTGCAAATTAAAATCATCGATTCTGAAGGAGAAATCCATACCGTTTGCGATCGGCTCCTGGCTACCCTATTATCAAAGTAGGCGCAGAAAATCAATTCATCTATGAATCTCACTCAACACCGGCAACAACTTACTACTCTGAAGAATAAAATGTATTTTAATTATGGAGGTCAAGGGCCTCTCCCGGAATTAGCACTGCAAGCTATTTTCAATTCTTATCGCCACATTCAAAATCTAGGCCCCTTTTCCCAGAGTGCCAAGGATTGGGTGACTGAGGAATTGCAGCAAACACGGGAAGTTATTGCTGCTGAACTTAAGGTTTCTCCCAGCACGATTAGCCTCACCGAAAATGTGTCTGCGGGATGTAATATTGCCCTATGGGGAATTCCCTGGCAAGCTGGAGATGGACTCTTATTAACCGACTGCGAACATCCCAGTATTATTGCTACAGTACAGGAAATTAGTCGTCGGTTTGGCGTTCAGCTCTCTACTTGTCCGATTTTAGAAACTTTAAACGAAGGCAACCCGGCAGAGGCGATCGCCAGTCGAGTCCAACCCAACACTAAATTGGTGATTATCAGCCATATCCTTTGGAATACCGGTCAAGTGCTACCGCAAAAAGAAATTGTGGAGCAAGTGCGATCGCAAAACCCCAACACTCAAATCCTAGTCGATGCTGCCCAATCGGTCGGTTCTTTACCCCTCACCTTAACCAATGATGGCATTGACTTTTATGCCTTTACCGGTCATAAATGGTGGTGCGGTCCGGAAGGATTAGGCGGCTTATACGTGTGTCCCGAAGCCTTAGAAACCTTGTATCCCACCTATATTGGTTGGCGTGGCATTCTGACGACCATGACCGGACAACCCAAAGGATGGAAACCCGATGGCCAGCGCTATGAAGTCGCCACCTCTGCCTATCCTTTACTTGCAGGACTGCGAGAAGCCATTTCCTTTCATCAATCTTGGGGAACGATTGAACAGCGATACGATCGCATCTGTAAACTCAGTGCTATACTTTGGGACAAGTTGGGAGATATCCCCCAAGTTCATCGACTGCAAGCAACTAAACCACAATCGGGTTTAGTTTCATTCCAACTCGAAAGCGGCAAACACGAGCAACTGGTCAATGCTTTAGAAGCGCAAAACCTTATGGTGAGAACCATCCGCCATCCCAACTGTATTCGTGCTTGTGTTCACTATTTTACCGAAGTTGGGGAAATCGAGCGACTGGTGGAGGCGATCGTCCACTATTGTAAATCTATGAGCTAAATTTACGCGTTTGACACCATAGCCCATCATGTTTTTTATTCTTCTCAAATGCCATTTCAATCAAGATTTCAAGTTCCATGACACAGGCTCCAAAAATTTCGGTCATCATTCCAGCTTACAATAGTGAAAAAACTATCAAAGAGACGATTCAATCTGTTATCAATCAAACCTTTGCAGATTTTGAGATCATCGTAATCAATGACGGCTCTAATGATTCAACTTTGGAGGTTTTATCGAGTATCAAAGAACCAAGGTTAAAAGTTTTTTCCTACACAAATTCTGGTGTGTCTGAGTCCAGAAACCGAGGAATTGCTGAGGCTAAGGGCGAATATATTTCTTTTATTGATGCCGATGATATGTGGACGGATAATAAACTTGAAGAACAGCTAAAAGCCTTGCAAAGCAATTCTGGGGCTAGTGTAGCCTATAGCTGGACGAATTTTATTAATGAAAACGGGAAGTTTTTGCGTTCTGGCTGTCACATTAATGCCAATGGTGATGTATTTTTGCAGCTTCTGAGAATCAACTTTATCCAAAGTGGGTCTAACTTATTAATCAAAACTGAAGCACTGGCAACTGTTGGGAATTTTGATAAATCTCTTGATGGAGTAGAAGATTGGGATATGGGATTACGGTTGGCTGAAAGTTATCAGTTTGTCTGCGTACCTTTACCTCAAATCTTATATCGAGTATCTTCATCTTCGACTTCAATATCTTCTAATGTTTTGCAGATGGAAAAAGTTTGCTTGCAATTAATTGAAAAAACTTGTCATAATACTTCTCGATATTTAAGCAGGGATCTTAAATCGAAAATTTTAGGAGAACAATATAGATATCTAACAACCAAAGCATTAGATGGATATCCAGATCGGAAAAAAGGCACGACAGCAATAATTTTTTTTGTCCAAGCTATCCGTTACGACCCTTCTTGGTTGAAAAAGAGAAGAAAGTTAATTTCAATTCTTGTATTCAAGATAATTATTTTTTCTGTTTTACCAACGAATCTTTCTCGACCAATTATGAAAAGTTTGAAGAATAGATTTGGTCAGAAAATAAAATAACATTATAAATGAGAACCATTCTAACTGACTAGTCAAAGTTATGCTGCTTCAGTCTAGAGCGAATAAAAACAGTTTACTGCCAGATTTATGGATCACTCCTGCAAGTTCCCATTAACGTATAAATATTACTCAATCGGTTCATTTTTGTTATTAGTTTCTGAGCCTGTTGGTGAGGGATAATCACTGAAATGGCAATCTTCAGGAAAACCTTCAAGAAAACTCGCTTTCTTAAAAGAGAATAATCATAATAAATTGCGAATAAAATAAACCTAGTAGCGATAAAACCTTTTGAGCGATCGGGCACTCCAAAAAGCGACTTATAGGTAAGATACTTGTAAATATTAGCGAGACTGTCTCGTTTAAGATACTGTAGGGACTCTGGCGCTTCATCAAATGCTCGGTCAATCACTTTCAAACAAGAGGATTCCATTTTAACAACATTAGAAGAACTTGAACCAGCAGAGATTCGATATAAAATTTGTGCTTTAGCTACAGTCACAAAGTGATAGCGAGATGCTATTCTGAGCCATAAATCCCAATCTTCAGCAGGAGGTAAAGATTCATCAAAATTTCCGATATCCAATAAAATTTCTCGACGAATTAAAGGATTGGAGCCATTTTCTAAAAAATCAGTCAGTAAAAGTCGTGGATAAGCATCACCATTTACTATAATAGAGGCTCCCCGGTATAGAAATTTGCTAGATTCATCAATATAATTAGTCCAACTATAAGCTAATACAGCTTCAGGATTTTGTTCTAAAGCTTGGAGTTGTTTTTCCAGTTTATCATCCGTCCACAAATCATCAGCATCTAAAAATGCAATGTACTGCCCAGACGCATGAGATAATCCACGATTACGACTAGCTCCTTGACCCCCATTAGGATAAGAAAATACATTTAATCGCAAATCCTGAATACTATTGATTACCTCTAAGGTTGTATCCTGGGAGCCATCATTAATGATAATTACTTCAAAGTCTTGAAACGTTTGATTGAGGACAGATTCAAGAGTTTCTCTGATTGTTCTTTCGCCATTGTACACAGGGATTATAACTGACACAAGAGGCATATTTAAAGATTCTCCACTATGAGACGATCTGACTCGGGTCATTAATAATATATTCCAGCAAATTATTAATGTTACCAAACTTCCCTATTTTGTCGAGTAAAGCCACGGCTTTTTGGGGCGGAAGCAGACCTACAATAGCCATTCTTAACCCAATTTTCCAGAACAGTTTTTTTTGCATAAAACTAGGTTGATTTCTGGCAAACATAACAGTGAATCTTAAGGCATTCAAGGCTTTTTTTCTATCGGGATAACCGGATAGGGCTTTATAAATTAGATAATTATACAAATTGCCCAGAGTATAGGGCTTTAAATATTGCAAAACATCTGGAGCTTGATTGAAAGCTTTAGTAATCACTTGCAAGCATCCTGATTCAAGTTTCACGACGTTCGAGGAGAGAGAATGACTTGAAATTCGATAGGAAATCTGTGGACGCTCTACTGTAATGAAATGATATTGAGCCGCTAACCGTAAATATAAATCCCAATCCTGTCCAGCCGGTAGAGATTCGTCAAATGCTCCAACCTTATTTAAGGCTTCCCGTCGAATTAGAGGGTTAGAACCATTCTCTAAAATATCAACTAATAAAAGGTGGGGATATACATCACCATTGGCTGTGCAGTAACCTCCTCGAGAAAGAAATTTACTCGATTCATCAATGAGATTGCACCAACTATGAGCAACGGCAGCTTGAGGATTTTCTTGTAAGGCATTGAGTTGAGCTTCTAGTTTATCTGGAGTCCACAAATCATCTGCATCTAGGAAGGCAATATATTCCCCAGAAGACTGTGCAAAACCGCGATTCCGACTAGGGTTAGATCCAGCATTAGGATGGGAGAAAACTTTTAGTCTAGGATCTTGTATCCTCGATAACACTTCGAGAGTTCCGTCTGTTGAGCCATCATTAATGACAATTAACTCAAAATCGGCAAAAGTTTGTTTGAGAACAGATTCAACAGTCTCAGCAATGGTCTTTTCACTATTGTAAGCTGGAATAATGACAGAAATAAGTGGCATATCTAGTCAACCAGTTAGAACCCAGAAGTGTTGAATCTTGACATAAAACTTTACATTGAACTGAAGAAAAGTCCCTAGTGAACTAAATGAGGGTTTCTGGAATCAGATCGTAGCTCCAATGAATAATAGAGCAGCGCCGACTAAGTTCTACTTGCAAATAACG